>NZ_BAABCY010000019.1:0-109077 GCF_039539345.1 Snuella lapsa
GAGGACAAACTCTTCGATAGGTTGGTTATTGCTAATATCACAGGATTATGACGAAAAACGGATATTCAAAATAAACAATAACAAATCCTAATATCCTCTTGGGTGATTATTGGCGAAATCGAAAATTCACGAACACCTTTGAAAAACAATTGTTAATGATGTGAATAATTGCATCTGACCACTAAAAACAATAAACATTAACAGATGAAACTTACTTTAATCCTACTGGCTCTTATTACTATGAATACTTGTGGTAATACATCTAAAACAATAACAAATCAATCCAACAACAATAACACAACAGAAATTAACGGCCTATACCGTATCAAAACATTATATAACATCGATGTAAGTAGGAACAACCTATCCATTAATTTTGATACTCAAGAGCAAAAACTTTCAGGATTTTCAGGCTGTAATCGTTTCTTCGGCAAGTATACATTAGAAGCCAACACTATAAAAGTTGGTCCGTTGGCCTCAACTAAAATGCTTTGTAGAGAAACAGCCAACACCATTGAATCTAAAATGCATGATGCTTTATCAAAAATTAACAAGGTAATAATTGATGGCGAACTATTAAAACTTGCAAAGGACGATACCATAATAATAACAGCCATACGGTCTCAAGAAAATGAAACTGTTTTTAATTACTCTGCACTTTCCCGTGGTAAATTTGAAGATATTACGATTAGTAAATCTACTATTTCGGTAAAAAAAGACAGAAATTCCAAACCAATCAAAAAGACCTGTAGCAAGTCAGACTGGCAAAGACTCATATCTCTATTAAAGGACATACAACTTGATAGCCTACCTAAATTAAAAGCACCAACAGAAGCACGCTTTCATGATGGTGCTGCCATAGGAAAACTAAAAATTAATTATAACAATGTTAGCTATGAGTCCTCTAGCTTCGATCACGGCCAACCACCAAAAGCTATTAAAGCTCTTGTTAAAGAAATCTTATCTATTGGTCAAAACATTGAATAACAATATTTCTTGTTGTATTTTTGCTTAAAATTATGACTGTGACCATTCAAGAAATACAAAACGAAATAATTGATGAATTTTCCATGTTCGACGACTGGGAAGAACGTTATCAATATATGATTGATTTAGGTAAAGAATTACCTTTAATAGACGACCAATACAAAACCGACAGCAACCTAATTAAAGGTTGCCAAAGTAAAGTATGGGTACATGCTGAAATGCGCGATGATAAAATTTGCTTTACAGCAGACAGCGATGCTATTATTACAAAAGGCATCATTGCTATTTTAATTCGAGTGTTTTCAGATCAACACCCTAAGGACATAATTGATTCCGATACCAGTTTTATAGACAAAATAGGCTTGAAAGAACATTTGTCACCTACCAGAGCCAATGGCTTGGTAAGTATGGTAAAACAACTTAAAATGTATGCAATAGCATACCAAACACAATTAAATTAGTTTATTGTTTAATAAGTTTAATGGTTATAACTAAAAAACACCTTTTAAAACTTTTTAATGCTTAAACGCTTAAACAATTATTGAAATGAGCAATTCAACAATAGATACAAACGCTTTAGGAGAAAAAATAGTAAACGTACTAAAAACCATTTACGATCCAGAAATACCTGTAGACATCTACGAACTAGGTCTAATCTATGATGTTTTTGTTAATGAAGATTACGATGTAAAAATCTTAATGACCTTAACAACACCCAATTGTCCGGTAGCAGAAACATTGCCTCTAGAGGTTGAAGAAAAAGTTAAATCGCTTGACGACGTAAAAAGTGCCGAAGTAGAAATTACTTTCGATCCTCCTTGGAGTCAGGATTTAATGAGTGAGGAAGCTAAATTAGAATTGGGTATGCTGTAAAATTGGTTTACGGTATTTAATGACAATTGGAAGTATTCAAGTTAAAGTCTAAGTTCAATTGCCAAAAAACTAACAGTACACATTTGTGAAAGATGAAATTGTAAATCGTGTTGCGAACAGCAAATTAATTACCATAGATCTTGAGGATTATTATCCTGAAGGCAATCGTATTTTGCTCGACATTAAAGACTGGTTATTCCATGGGTTTGTATTAAAAGAAAAAGATTTTAGAGAACAAGCTTCCAATTACAACTGGGAACAATACCAAGATGCATATGTCGCCTTAACTTGTAGTAGTGATGCCATTATCCCAGGTTGGGCTTATATGCTATTAAGCATGTATTTAGAACCCTTTGCCAAAAAAATTGTAATTGGTAATCTAGAAGCGCTGGAAACAGCTATTTATCAGGATATCATAAAAGAATTGAATGTTACCGCATTTAAAGATAAACCCCTTATTATAAAAGGATGCTCCAAAAAACCCGTACCCAATAATGCCTATATCATGCTAGCAATAAAATTAAAGCCTGTGGCCAAATCTATTATGTATGGGGAAGCCTGCTCTTCGGTTCCATTATTCAAAAACAAATAATTGTTATATTTACTGTGACCTATTACTAAAAAAGGGTCTTAACCATAGCATCACCTTATAATTATAAAGTGATGCTATGGTTAAACAAATGCAACAATTTATTTTCCCTAAATATTATTATTAAACATGAAAAAAAAATTACTACTACTTAGCTTTTTTGTTGGAATCTTTTCGACAGAAGCGCAAACCTTAGACGAATTAAAATCAAAGTTGGCTATCGAAAAGGACTCTCTTAAAGCAGTTCAAGGACGTGTAAAAGCAATTCAGTCTCAAATTGATGGCTTACCAGGATGGAAAAAAGGGGCTTTTGGTACCATAGGTGGTAGCATTTCCAGCTTTAAAAACTGGTATGCTCAAGGCACACCCAATAACAACTCGGGAAATATTGGCTTTACGGTAAATGCCTTTGCTAATTTAACACAGGAAAAGTTCTTTTGGAGAAATGCAGCTCAAATCAACCTCTCTTGGGTTAAATTAGACGACAAAGACAATCCTAATGACAGTGAAGATTTTAGAGAAGCAACAGATGTTTTTAACCTTACTTCTTTATATGGTAGAAAACTTAGCAAAACAATTGCAGCTTCTGGATTAGCCGAATACCGAACGACCATATTAAGTAATTTTAACGATCCTGGTTATTTGGATTTAGGAGTTGGAGGCACTTGGACTCCCATTAAAGATTTGGTAGTTGTTGTACACCCATTAAACTACAACTTTGTATTTAGTAATGAAACAACCATATTCGATTCGTCGATGGGCGCTAAAATACTTGCAGACTACACTAAAAAAATTGGTGCTGTTAGTTTTAAATCCAATCTATCCATGTTTCAAAGTTACAAGGACTCTAACCTATCCAACTGGACATGGACCAATTCATTTGGCTACACCTTATGGAAAATGATTGGTGTTGGTTTTGATTTTGGACTTAGAGACAATAAACAGGAAGCTCTAAATTATTCGATTAACACATTAGGGAATGCTAATGAAACATTCGACAGTGTTGATAACGACCTACAAAGCTACTGGATGTTAGGACTCAATTATAAGTTCTAAACCCTCCCTTAACAATAAAAAAAATGCGTTTCTTTATTAGGAAACGCATTTTTTTTGCAATAACAATCTTACAAAGCAAGCAACAACATAAGATTTTACAACATCTAAAGTTTCTCAACCCCTTTATTTATGCACTTTTCCTCATATATATGCATTTTGACTGTGTTTTTTGCATTTCATCGATTTTTTTGTATATTACACCCGATTTACATTGTAAGTATAATCTATACTAAAAATTAACTAACCATTTATTTTTAGAAACCAAATCTTTTGAACCAACACCTACAAGTATGAAAAAAATTGTTTTAGCAGAAGACAATACAACACTTTCCTTGCTTCTCAAATTTAGGCTAGAAAAAGAAGGTTACGAATTATTTATGGCAAAAGACGGAAAAGATGCCATAGAGCTTATAGAAACACAGGAACCAGACCTCATTATAACCGATATAATGATGCCCTTTATAAGCGGTCTCGAAGTTATTAGCCATGTTCGAATTAAGCTTGACATGGACACCCCTATCATCGTTTTTTCGGCTGCTGGACAAGAAGAAATGGTCCTTAAAGCTTTTAACTTAGGCGCTAATGATTTTATGGGAAAACCCTTTAGCCCTAACGAACTGGTAATTAGAGTAAAACGACTACTAGCGGTAGCTCCCATAAGCTAAGCTAACGCATTATACAATTATAATGATAGACTACCAGCCCCTCATAGCACATTTTAAAGAATCTCCTTTGCTAATTCAAGTAGCTTGGGGTGCTAGTTGTGTTTTGGTAACAGCCATTATTTTACTTTCTATTTACTTGAAAATAATGCGTTTTCATCTTAGAAAAAAAGAAAAGGAAAATGCCCAGTTTAAGAATGAATATGAAGCTTCCCTTATAGAATATCTTTATTCTGGTGATACAGAGGGGGAAATGAACGCCACTCAGAAATCTATCATTCAAAAAATAAAAGTGTCGGTTCCTATAAAAGCTAAACGGAAAATAATTATTTCTGTATTATACAACCTAATGAATGAAGTGTCTGGTGAAATGTCAGATTCTATTAAACTATTGTATTACAAAACTGGACTCATACACTATGCATTAGAACGCTTAGAAAACAAACGTTGGCATATCATTGCCAAGGGTATTGGTGAACTTACACGATTTAAAATTGATGAAGTACATCATAAAGTTTCAAAATTCGTAAATCATCCTAGAAGTGAAGTACGCAAAGAAACACAACTGTATTTAGTGAGTTTATTTAGATTTGAAGGCCTCTCGTTTTTGAACAATCTAACGACTCCGCTTTCTGAATGGGCGCAAATACAATTACTGGAAACCTTACAAAAATTTGACGATCAACAAATATGTGATATTAGACCTTGGCTAAAATCAAAGAATGATTCCGTAGTTCTATTTGCCTTAAAGCTTGCTCAAATCTATAATCAATTTGAAGTTCAGGACACCTTAATGGAATTACTGTCACACCCTAAAAAACAAATTAGAATAACTGCCATTCAAGTCTTAACACACCTATACGGTATTGAGGCCAAAGAACTATTAAAAGCAAACTTTAACGACCTTAGTTTAGAAGAGCAAATCTGTTTCTTTGGTATGCTAGAAAAATTAGTAATGCCTACTGATGAACCTTTTGTTGAAAAATACCTATTCCACAAAAACTTTGAAATACAACTTTTAGCTCTTAAAATATTGAAATCCATCAATATTGATAAGTACATGGGATTAAGCCAAACAGCTACAACCGAGAAAGACTCGTCCATGATAAAATTAGTAAACTCCTTATAGCTATGGATACTAGTACAGTTAAAGTCATTTTACAGATACTCCATTATTTGTTTTTTGGATATGCTTTCCTAGCCATTGTATCTTATATTATATTATCGGTTATTTCAGGCAAGGAAACACTCGAATACCTTAAAAAAAACAGTTTTGTTCATTATAAGGATATTTTATCTTCAGCCATGTCACCTTCCATAACCATTATTGCCCCAGCTTATAACGAAAGTCTTAATGTGGTAGAAAATGTTAGGTCACTTTTATCTAATCACTATGTAAATTACAATGTAATTATAGTAAACGATGGCAGTAAAGATGATAGCTTAGAAAGGCTTATTGAGGCATACGATTTAGAAAAAATAGACTACATCGTTAATGATAAAATAAAGACCAAACCACTTCGTGCCGGGGTATTTAAATCAAAAAACCCTGCGTTCGAAAAGCTTATGGTCGTGGATAAGGAAAATGGTGGTAAAGCAGATGCTTTAAATATGGGATTAAACATTAGTAAAAGTAAATATGTTGCTTGTATTGATGTCGATTGCTTATTGCTGGAAGATGCCCTACAAAAAATGATAAAACCATTTCTTGATGAAACGGATACAAGAGTTATTGCTGCCGGAGGTGTCATTAGAATTGCCAATTCATGTATTATTCAAGGAGGTAAACTTATAGATGTTAATTTACCGAAGAATTTACTCGTTCAATCGCAAATACTAGAGTATTTAAGAGCCTTTTTACTCGGACGTATGGCATGGAGCAGACTAAACGGTTTACTGGTTATCTCTGGAGCATTCGGAATTTTTGATAAGGAAATAGCTATTGCCGTTGGCGGTTACGACACCAACACTGTTGGTGAGGACATGGAAATAATTGTACGCATGCGACGCTATATGGAGGAGAAAAATGAAAAGTACAGGGTTTCATATATTCCAGACCCCTTGTGTTGGACAGAGGCACCAGACAGTTATAAAATATTTATTTCCCAACGTAACAGGTGGACCCGAGGCACCATTGAAACCTTAAAAAAGCATCGAAAAATTGGCTTTAACCCCAAATATGGCACCTTTGGCATGCTAAGTTATCCCTACTGGCTGATTTTTGAGCGCATGGCACCAATTATAGAGGTTATTGGCCTACTTTATTTTGCTATTTTAGTGATACTACAAGAAGTAAAATGGGAATATGCATTGTCATTTTTAGTTTTATCGTATGTGTTCTCTGTCTTATTTTCAATTATAGCCATTTATTCGGAAGAATTAACCTTTCACCAATACAAAAAGAAAGGTACTGGTTTTAAACTGGTATTACTAAGTGCCTTAGAGCCTTTTCTATTACATCCTTTTATACTATATGCCGCAATTCGTGGAAACTTTGACTATTTCTTTAATAAGAAAAAGAAATGGGGAAATATGGTTAGAAAAGGATTGGCTAGCACCTAATTAAATTGTTTTCAAAAATTCAATCCATGACATTTAGCTTTCAAATAAAAGAAATTTACAAATACCTTCAATTATGTCTTGCCCTTATAATTGCAATGTGGCTTACGAGCTTATTCGAACTTATTGTTTCAAACACAACCAACACTAATAGTTTTTTAGCTGCAACTATAAAATTTGTCAACGACTTTTGGTGTGGTCTAACTATAGGTGCTCTATCAGTACCTCTTTACATACTCATCAACGGGTTCTCTAAAAAATGGTCTTATATTACCATAAAAATACTATTCACTAGTGTTGTAATAATACAGTTTGCATTAGTAAAATACAGCCTTACTACCTTATTAAATTTAGGAGCTGACTTGTTAGGTTATTCACTTGATGATATATTCAATACGGTTTCAGCTTCCGAATCATTCTCTATTACTTACTTTATCCCTTTTATAATATTCCCTGCTTTATTTTTATTTCTATTTAAAATACTCAACAAGTACACCAACGACAGGATACTAATCGGATCTGGAGTTCTTTTAGTTTTAATCTCTGGAAGTTTAAAATTAGTCCTTACCAATGTGTCTGATGCAAAGTTTCAAAACAAAATAGCTTTTTTAGCACAGGATATTATAAAATTCCAAAACGAGAAAAGGCAATTAAATGCCTATAACCTATCAAATAGAAACGATTACCCTTTACTAAAGCCATTCAGTACATCAAAAGATGTATTGTCACCCTTTTTTAATGTTAAAGAAGCCAAACCAAACATAGTAATTGTAATAGTAGAAGGCCTTGGCAGTGAATTTGTTGGAGGTAAAACTTATAGTGGCTTCACTCCATATTTAGACGGTTTAATTTCAAAATCGTTGTATTGGGAGAATTTTTTAAGTACCACCGGCCGCACATTTGGGGTAATCCCATCTTTACTAGGTTCCTTACCCTTTGGTGAAACAGGCTTTTTAGAACTCCCCAAAACACCTTCGCATATATCACTTATTAGTATTTTAAAAACTAATGGTTACATAACTTCTTATTATTCGGGTGACCAATCCAGCTTCGATAAAAAAATTAACTTTTTTGAGTATAATGACATTGACAATGTTATTGATGAAAACAAATATGGCCCAGAATATATAAAAACAGAAGCCAATTCCGGAGGCTTTTCCTGGGGCTATCCAGATGCAGAAATATTCAAAAAAACACTAGCCTCATTAGACGACAATAAGCTACCAAGGCTAGATATCATTATGACCCTGTCCAACCACGAACCTTTTAACTTTCCAGATAAAGCCTTTTATGAAAAAAAGGTAGATAGTATCTTAAATTCAAACGGCAACTTTAACATTCCGAAAGAAGATATTATAGCCCATAAGGACATCTATACTAGCTTATTTTACACCGATAACAGCATTAAAGATTTTATGAATGCTTATGCCAAAAGGGAAGATTACAACAATACTATTTTTATAATCACAGGAGATCACAGACTCATTCCCATATCCCAAAAAGACAAACTATGTAGGTTTCATGTGCCTTTATACATATATAGCCCCATGTTAAAACATGCAGAAAAATTTAAATCGGTGTCATCACATTGGGATGTAACACCTAGTTTGCTTTCGTTTTTAAAGACAAATTATAAGTTTAACGATATAGGAGAAACTGCTTGGATGGGAGAAGGTTTAGACACAACCAGAACCTTTAGAAATACACACAAAATACCTTTAATGCGCTACAAGGGGAGTATTAATGATTTTATGTACAAAGACTATCTATACTCTGATGGTGAACTCTATAAGGTAAATGAAAACTTTGGAACTTATAAAGTTACAGAAGAAGCCATTATTAAAACCATGGCCGATTCTTTAATGTCATTTAAAAAGCTAAATGCTTATGTAACCCAGCGCAACAAGATTTTTCCAGATTCACTTAATATTTACGTAAAACCAAGCATCGATTTTTCGCAAGAACAACTTGCTATGATAAGCACATTAACCAATGGTCTAAATTTTGATCAAACATTTGAAATTGCTCGAGACAAAGCCTTTAAAAAAGAGCGTGATACAGCCCGATTACTTTGTGATTACATTTTAAATGAACTACCCAATCACTCTGATGCTAGAACCTTAAAAGGTCGTACATTGGCTTGGGATGGCGATTATGCAACTGCAGAAACAGAATTATTAAATGTAATCAAGAGGTCTCCTTATTACTATGATAGTTATCTAGCCTTATTAGACCTGTACTGGTGGTCGGAACAAGAGGATAAATCTGAAGCAATCTACGTACAGGCCTTAAAAAACAACATTGTAAACCCCAATTTAAGCTTTAAAATGGCTCATGCTTACAAGCGTTTAGAAAATACAGAACGTGCTAACATCATTATTGACAGCCTTATTAAAGCACACCCAAATAATTCCGAATACATAACATTTAAAAAAACCTTACAATAAAGGTTACCAACGAACATGAATAAATCCCTTTCTATATTACTTTTTATAACTACCTTCTGTTTTTATGGTCAACAAAAGTCTTTTAATGGTGACCCCGATGCCGCTTTTGAAGTTGCTAGGAAGTTAGCATTCAATAAACAACGTAAACAAGCACAAGACACTTTAAGACTAATACTAACAAAATACCCTAATTACCATGACATTCGTTCATTTTTAGCAAGTACCTATTCATGGGATGGTGATTACAAAAACGCTAGAAAAGAATTCGAATATGTTTTAAAAAGTGATCCAGATCGTGAACGCACTTGGGAAGCAGCCATAAAAAATGAGTTATACGACGACGCTCCTTTTGAAGCACTAAAAATGGCTAATCAAGCTCTAAAACATTTTCCTGAAAATCCCGACTTATTATACTTAAAAGCTAGTGCTGAAGAAGATCTGGGCAAGCCAGAAACTGCAGTAGAAACCATAGTATATTTACTATCAAAACATCCAACCCATGAAAAGGCCGAAAACTATAAAAACAACTTAATCAATAAATTAAGCCACAATACCATAGGACTTAGGGCAACAGTAGAAATATATTCTGAAGTTTTTGATCCCATGCAATATTATTTATTACAGTATGGCAGGCAAACAAAATACGGGAGCTTAAATGCTAAAGTAAATTTTAGCAGGCGTTTTTCTGAAAATGGCGTTCAATTTGAATTAGATTTATACCCTAAAATTGCAAAAGGCCTGTATGCTTATGCTAATTTTGGCATGTCCAATTCATTTTTATACCCAGACATTCGATATGGTGCAGAACTTTATAAATCACTACCCAAAAGTTTTGAGGCTTCTTTAGGCTTCAGGGCATTACAATACAGTGAAACCACCACTATTTTTACTGGATCTGTAGGATGGTATACTGGCAATAGTTACTGGTCATTACGTTCATACCTTACCCCTAGTGATTCTGGATCGAGTATATCTGGAACGTTAAACTATAGAAAGTATAGGAAAGATGCCAATAACTATTTTAGTATTGATGGAGGTATGGGGTTTTCTCCTGAAGTTTACAGATTCGCATTTGAAGACAACGAAAACGCCATTATCAACCTAAAATCACAAAAACTTAATTTAGGCTATTTTTTCACTTCCAAAAACGACAAAAATGCTTGGGGTATCCGAACTGGGGTGGTACATCAAGAAATAAGTTTCGATCCTGGTAACTATTTCTGGATTTTTGATATTGGTCTATCTTGGAATATCAAGTTTAGATAAGCTTACTTAGAAATCAAAATATTTTCTCTAATAAATACCTCGTAGACTTATCCTAAAAGTTTACTTACGATTAAACTTTTTCTTTTTATTACTACCTCCAAAGAGCCTTTTAAAAAACCCATCGCGCTTTTCTGGTTCGCAATCCAAATCGTCGAGAACCTCTTGGGATGGTTTCTCGAACATACTTTTAGTAATGCTATTAAATTCCCTATCGGCATTTAATTTCTGATAAAATTTGGCAAAAATCGGCAACGCCGAATTAGCGCCTTGACCAATACTTGTCGATTTAAAACCTATACTATGATTGTCGTTACCAACCCAAGTTACAGTGACTAGTTTTGGCGTAATCCCCACAAACCACCCATCTTTATTGTTTTGTGTGGTTCCTGTTTTTCCTGCAATGGCATTTTTTAAACTATAGGATGAGCGAAGTCGCGCTGCCGTTCCACTATTCACAGTAGACTGCATGATTTGCAACATTACTTCCCGCGTATAATCACTATAAGCAACTTCTTCTGCTATTTCAGGTTTAAAAGAAGCTATAACATGACCGTGCTTATCTTCTATTTTTGTGATTGCATAGGGTTTCACTGGTTTACTTTTGTTTACATAACTTGCATAAGCCCCCGTTAAGTCTTTTAAATTTATTTCAGCCACACCTAAAGCCAATGATGGTTCCAGAGGCAATTCTTTGTCTATGCCCATTTTTTCAACCTGACGAATAACCTTTTCTATTCCAACTTTATTTAAAACTTTTACAGCAATGGTGTTTACCGATTGGCTCAGGGCTGTTTCTAGATTGTAATTGAGAAAAGGATCTTCCTCTTTCGAAACAGAATTTGTTGGTGTCCAGTCATCATAATCGGTATACGTTACCTCCGATAATGAAAAGTAGGTACAGGGTTTCATACCATCTTCAATCGCTGTTGTATAGACAAATGGCTTAAATGTTGACCCAACCTGTCTTTCACTTTGAGAAATATGGTCGTATTTAAAAAAGCGATAATCAATACCTCCAACGTAAGCACGTATGGCTCCTGTTTGTGGCTCTACAGAAAGCATTCCGGTATTTAAAAACTTTAGGTAATGCTTTAAACTATCGATAACCGATATGTTTTGGATGGAATCCCCTTCCCAACCAAACAATTCACTCTTTCGCTTTACCGATAAAGAATCTAAAATCTGTGATTCGGTAAGTCCAGCCTTTAAATACTTTTTGTAAACTGGCAAATTCTTTAATGCTGCATTTACTACTTTTTCACTTTGCCACGGGGCATACTTCCCAAAGGATTTTTCATGTATTTTCTGCAAACTTGTAAGATGTACTTTCACAGCATTTTCAGCATAAGCTTGCATAGTTGAATCTAATGTGGTGTGTACAACCAGTCCGTCACGATATAAATCATATGCTTCACCATTCGATTTTTTAAGCGTATCTAAAATGGTTACCAGTTCTTTTTTAACCGCTTCCCTAAAATAGGGAGCTAAACCAACATCGTGATTAAACGATTTGTAATTTATAAGCAATTCTTGAAGCCTTAATGAATCCACCTCGTCTTGTGACAGGTAACCATATTTCTGCATTTGCTGAAATACAACATTTCTTCTTGTTATACTTCTATCAGCATGCAATCTTGGGTTGTAATAATTTGTAGCCTTTAAAGTCCCTATAAGGGTAGCTGCTTCCGAGTAACTTAAATCAATTGCCGGTTTGTTAAAAAACTTACGTGATGCACTTTCAATACCATAGGTGTTGTCCGGAAAGGGAACCGTATTAAAATACATGGTAAGAATATCATTTTTAGAGTAAATGTCTTCAATACGCTTCGCAATAATAGCTTCCTTAAACTTATTAATAAGCATACTAAATACAGGATAGTCCTCCCTTCCAAATAAATTTTTAGCGAGTTGCAGGGTAATAGTGCTACCGCCTCCCGCCGATCGATCGCGTAAAATAATACTCTTAACAAAAACGCGCAGCAAACTCACATTGTCTACCCCATCGTGTTCATAAAAACGTACATCTTCGGTAGCCACCAGTGCATCTATTAAATGTTTAGGAAAATCGGCAAAGGTTAAAGGTTGCCTGTCATAAATATAATATTTCCCTATTAAACGGCCTTCTGTATCCAGAAGCTGGGTTGCTTCTGCTTGTTTAATAGAACTTAGCTCTTGTTTTGTAGGCAACTTACCAAAAGCCCCTAAAAATACGCTTATATAAATAACCGTAAAAAAGCCTATAACAAGCAAGCCAACTATTAACAACCATTTAACCCATTTCTTTCTAACCAATGATAAAATTAATTTCACACGTTACTGTTTAAATAAACTACGTAAAAATGGGCTGTAGCAGACAACTAATTAATAAATTTCTTTAAATTTTATCTATAGTCAAGACTTAAACACTGAGAGACTTGCTGCGAAACAAAAAAATTAATTCCTATGAATACCTCGTGTGCTTGTACTGAAGTTGTTTACGCTAAAGGCTTTCATCATAATCCGGATATAGAAAATGATTGTACGGAAAACGTGTTATATGAATCGCCCTAACCTCATCGTAAACGCGCTTTCTAAAATCTTCCAGGTTTTGTTTGTTCAATGCCGAAATAAACAGTGCATTGTTTCCTACTTTACCCATCCATGTACGCTTCCATTCTTCCAACGAATAATGTTTTTGGGTTCGTTCGGTTTCCAGATCATCGTCATCAACAGGCTCTGCTTTATAAGCATCAATTTTATTAAAAACCATAATAGTTGGTTTATCGGCACTTTGTATTTCTCCCAAAATTTTATTTACAGACTCAATATGTTCCTCAAAATTAGGATGTGAAATATCTACAACGTGCAATAAAAGATCTGCTTCCCGCACTTCATCCAAGGTACTCTTAAAACTTTCTACTAATTGTGTTGGCAACTTTCGTATAAATCCAACCGTATCACTTAACAAAAACGGTAAATTTTGAATGACTACCTTTCTAACCGTAGTATCCAATGTAGCAAATAGCTTATTTTCTGCAAATACTTCACTTTTACTAACCACATTCATTAAAGTAGACTTACCTACATTGGTATAACCTACTAAAGCCACACGTACCATTTTGCCCCGATTACCTCGCTGTACGGCCATTTGTTTATCAATGGTCTTTATACGCTCTTTAAGCAACGCTATTTTATCGCGTACTATACGGCGGTCTGTTTCAATTTCGGTTTCTCCAGGACCGCGCATACCGATACCCCCTTTTTGACGCTCAAGGTGGGTCCACATACCTCTTAATCGCGGCAGTAAATACTCGCATTGCGCCAACTCTACCTGCGTTCTGGCATAACTTGTTTGAGCCCGCTGCGCAAAAATATCAAGAATTAAGTTGGTTCTATCTAATACCTTACAATTGAGTATTTTACTAATATTACGTTCTTGTGCGGCCGACAATTCGTCATCAAAAATAGCAGTACCTATATCATGATCCTCAATGTACTGGCGTACATCCTCCATCTTTCCCGTTCCTATAAAAGTCTTAGGATTGGGCATATCCATTTTTTGCGTAAAACGCTTAACAACATCTCCTCCTGCAGTATACGTTAAAAACGCCAACTCGTCTAAATATTCCTTAGACTTCATTTCGTCCTGATCTTTAGTTATAATGCCTATTAAAACGGCTTTCTCTAAAGTAACATCTTTCTTTTCTAACATAAATAAATTTAAGCTACAAAGTTACACAATTGCGATCATTTAAATTTTTATATTTTTAGCCTCAGATTTTAAAATTTATGATCGATTCTACCGAAGACACCACCGTAAAGCACGATATGCAAACCATTGCGTTTTATAACCTTGAAAACTTATTTGACCTAGCCGATGACCCCCATACGAACGACAATGACTTCCTACCAAGATCGGCCAAACAATGGACACCTAAACGCTACACAAACAAGCTTAGAAAATTAGGTTTTGCAATTAATAACATAGGAAAAAAAGAAACGGGGAAGCATCCTGCTTTGGTTGGCCTTGCCGAAGTTGAAAACGACTCTGTTATTGAAGATTTAATTGCATCGGAACATTTAAACGATTGTAACTATAACTATATTCATTACGATTCTCTGGATGAACGTGGTATTGATGTTGCTCTACTTTACGACATAACTGTTTTTGAGGTTCTTTCTTCTGAGACATTTGCAGTTTATCTGGTAGATGAGGACGGAACCCCGGATTACACCCGGGATATTTTACTAGTCTCCGGATTACTTGATGGCGAATCCATTCATGTTATTGTAAACCATTGGTCGTCTAGACGAGAGGGTGCCAGAGAAACGGAACATAAACGCATGGCTTCGTCTAACAAAGTTGGTGAGATTATTGACCAATTACGACAAAGTGAAACGGATCCTAAAATTGTTGTTATAGGTGATTTTAATGACGATCCTTCTTGTGGAAGTATTAAACAACTTGTTAAAAACCACAACCTATTTAATCCAATGGAAACCTTACGATCTTATAACCGAGGCAGCACAAGCCATAACCGACAGTGGAATTTATTTGACCAAATCTTATTTACAACTAATTTCCTTAAAAGCACTCCCAGAACTTTAGAATATAGCTCTGCTAATATTTTTGATGAAGACTTTCTAAAACTTTTTAGTGGAAAATTTAAAGGCACCCCATTTAGAACCTACGTTGGAAAAAAATACAAAGGAGGTTACAGTGATCATTTTCCAGTATATGCTATTTTTAGGAAATAATTACACAGCCTGATATAAAACAAAAGCCAATGCTAAAACGACTATGGGTAAAAACCAAAGCAACCAAATATTATAGGTAAGTTTCTTATTTTTAAGATTTTTAGCATTTAACACCTTACGTTTTCGTCCACTGTATTGTATCCAGTTCTTGAAATAAACAAAAATACCCATGATAGCAAAAAGGGTCCACGCTTTGTCTGAAGACATGGTATTCATGTGCATTTGTCTAGAAAACCCAGCAAAAAAGATTCCCAACAATAACACTAATGCTATCTGCAATACTGAAATATAAAAGATTGCAATGCTATTTGCTTTCTTATTCTTTTTGTTTTTATAATATTGGAAAAAATGAAAAAACAGCGTATCGAAAGTCGTCATATACTATTTATGGCTTAAAATCTATCTGAACATCGTCCAATTCGTAAGTACCGTCAAAAGCCGATTTACCATTTCCAGTATACTTAAACGCAATGTACATTGTTCCTGTTACGCAAGATAAGTCAACTTTACCAGAATGAAACCATTCACCAAAAAAATCTGAATCTTTAACAATATAAGCCGACGATAAAATGCCCCAATTGGCTGTTGTTATATGTTCTTCTAGACCGTCCCAATCTAAAGAATACATAACTTCCATTTGGCTACCATCAGCAAAGCTATTGGATGTTTTAAATTGCAATGTCACCTCACCATGCATATCTAAATTAATTGCAGGCGTTATTAACCATGCAATATTGCTCGCATCGCCCGAACTAGCAGATCGTATCCGTGCCGATCTTCCCAGCGAAGCATTGGTTCCTGTTGCCGTAAAAGCTTCCCAGCCTTCCGAGCCTACTTCTATATAATTAGTCCAGCCATTACCTGTAATTAATTTATTGTTGGTTTGCGATTGGAAATCTTCAAAAAACAAATTCTCTGTTCCACCTTCCAAGGCGACACCACAGTCTAACTCCATAGGATCGCACCGTACTTCTTCATTAAAATTGATATCGGCAATGCTGTTAATAATTAACACATTCTGTTCGTCATTAAAATCGCGTGTAAAAACACCTTTTACGGTTCCTTTAAGTAGTGGTACTTGTAGGGACTTAAAATCTGAAAATGTACTTGTTTGCAAGGCAATGGTTCCTATATCGCTACAGCTCTCTAAAATCCTCAACCCATCAAACTCATCAATGCCCTCTCCTGCAAAAGTAGAGCCTATTTGGTATCTATGTATCTGCATATTTTCTAATTGAACCAGTGTATTCTCATCGGCTTCTGTTAAATCTAACAAAGTAGAAACTTTGGGTATCAGCTCTACTACCTCGGTACTTCTAATAATAATATCCTTATACTCATGTTCCTGAATTTGTTCTATCTGTACACCTTCTCCTTTTCCTATTACTATAACACCACTAGACTCTCCAATGGTCAAACCACTCATTTTAACATATACCTTTCTTCCAACTTCATAGATATCACTCAAGTTACCTACGTTAATAGATAACCTAAAACCTAGCCTAGGATCTGTATCTGGATTACTATCATCTACTTTATTTTGAATAATTAATTCTTCAAAGAAGTTGTTTGCTTTATCACTTGAAATCACGTAACCTTCAATATATAATTCCTCATCGGAATCGATAATCGCTGTAGGAAGTTCATTTGCCTTAGCTTGTTCAAATCGCGATTTAATGGCTTTAAAAGTTGTTATTTTATTTGAAGGAATGGTAGGTTCCTGAATGGAAACATCTGGGATCTTATAATCATTGTCCTTAACACATGCAACCAACAGCAGCACAACATATAATAGCCAAACTAGATTTATATTCTTAATTTTACAGAGCATATCATTCATTATTTTGGAAAATTTCTTCAATTAAACTATATCATTTCTTTTATGTCTCCTTAAAATCTGACGTACAGATTCATAAAATATGTTATTCCCCGACCATACCAATATTTAGAGTCAAAAACAGGGGTTTCTAAAGCTTTATCATCTCTTAATTGTCTAAAATTGGCATTCCTGCCTTGCTCGAAACCACCTGTTTTATACACTTTATCTAAAACATTATTGATACTTGCAAAAAAACCAATGTACTTACTACCCACCTTCCAGGACTTACCTCCAACGAGATTGACAACCAAGTAGTCATCAAATCGTTCCTGTTTTAATAGTTCGGCAGCCAACTCTTCATCATAATCATTAAAAGGGTTTCCATCAAAATCGGTTGTAAAATTCGAAGATCTAGTCAACGGGCTTACATCTACATAAGTATTGGTAAACATATTTGCTGCTACTCCAAACCACCAGTACTCAGGATCGCGATATTCCAACCCAAAGGAGTAAGCACTTTGCGGGCCAGCTGCCAGTTTATAATTTTTAAGATATGCTTTCCCAAAATCCTTGAACCCTTCTGTAAAACCGGCCTCTTTCGATGCATCGTTCGCTTCTGTAGTTAAAAATAAATTGGGATTATTTGCATAAGTAAATTGCCCTACCGATGCTACTCCTTTTAACTTAATTGTCTGGGTTACCTGTGCTTCAATACCCAATTCACCTCCCAAATGATTCGTTTCAATTCCTTGTAATATTTCCTGAACGAATACTGCATTATCGCCCCCAATACCATCGGCAAAGAAGAATGAAATAGCATTGGCATTCGTTATTTTAGTATAGTATCCCGTAAATTTTGCTTTTACAAAGGGCAAACGCAAAATGTAACTGGCATCTACAGTTGCTATTTTTTCCTCAGAAATATTTGGTACAATACTATGATTCTCTCTCGCATTGGAGTATGTATTTTGTAATGTAGGAGGCCGGGTAATATAACCTGCATTAACATCTATTATGTGTTTGCTTATTGGTTTATAGGTCAAGCCTCCCTTAACCCCAAGCCCTGTAAAGGATAACGTTTTTCCCTTTCCGAAAGAGTAGTCGGGGAAACCACCATTTTTATAAACACCGTCTCTTTGGTGCTGGGTGTTATTAATTCTAGCCCCCATATAAAAATCAATCTTGGTATATCTAAATTGTGTTTGCACAAAGACTTCCATCTCACGAGCCAAAAAATTAAAATTATATTTAAACCGATCTCCTTCTTTAACCACTCTATTAGGGTTTAACAAATCATTTTGGGCATCATCGATATTGGTCGCAAACCCATCAATATCCAGATAACTACTAGCTCCAAACAAGTCTAGGACTTCTGCAAAATTTTCAGATTTTAAATTCCTATAGTTAAATGCTGCATTGCATATTGTATGATCGCTTAATTCCCAGTTTAAAATTGTATTTAATGTGAGCAGCTTATCATCTACACGATCTTCATATAATGCATAGATTGCGTTTCCTCCTTTTGAAGCATTTAAAATATTTGCTTCGTATAAATGACCCCAATTAATTTGGCCATACTTCAAAAACTGTTTCTGTGCACCATAAGCAAACTCCAAATCCTCAGAAAAGTTTCTTTCAAAATAACTGGGGAGCTTTTGATAATAGGCAGGACTGGGATTTACCCCTCCTCCTTCAGGAAGACCATTAACCAAATCGTTACCATTATAATCCAGCCTACTACTCCCTATGTTCCCAAATTGATATGCTATATTGGTATTTAATATGGTTTTATTATTTAGATGCCAATGGTGATTAAGCATAATTACTGGTTCAGCCACTTCTTTAATACGTGAATTTCGTTTTTCTCCTTGCTGCCACCCCCAATATTCATTATATTTTGTTCCTTTCAAATTATAAACTTCTTGCGTATTAGGTGACGACTTACCTCTTCTATTTGGAGTAAAAATGCCTGTGATCCCCAAACTATGATTTTCATTTATTACGCTTTCAACAGAAGCAAAAAAGGAATTTGCATTATACGAAGTTCCATCTTGATAGCCTTCATCTCCCCAACGTCTGGAAACAGACACCATATAAGCCCATCCAGATTTTTGTAAACCTGAACTATAGGTAGCCATTAAGCGATTGGTATAACTCCTGTTGGATGATGAGTAGGTTAAGCGTGCTCCTGATTTTACTTGTGAGGGTCGCATCGTTATATTAACACTTCCAAGTATGCCTCCAAAATTATAAGACGATGGCAATAATCCAGTGCTTAACTCCCTACTGCGCATAACATCATTCAAACCACCCCAATTACTCCATTGGGGGCTACCAGTATAAAATTTATTCATTTTAATGCCATTGATTAAAACGGTGCTGTTATTGGATTCCAATCCTCGCATTTTAAAAAATGACGGGCTAAACTCAAAGGCCACTGTTCTTTGAAACACATCAAGTGACGATGCTAACAAACCGGAAATATTATCAGATTCGCTAGCATCACTATCTAATTCGTCATCAGATAATGAAATGGTGAATAATTCTTCTATTTCAGGAACCACTCTTTCCAAAGTCATATCAAAAATGCTTACGGTTTCATTTTCATTAACAATTATTGGATATCTTTTGGTAACGTAACCTACTTTAGAAAGCACCAATATTTGCTCACCTAATGGCACTTTACCTGAAAACACAAAGGCACCTATTTCATTTGTATGTACTATTTGCTTGGTCGATTCAATGGTTATGGTTACATCCTTTATGGGCTGTAGAGATACCATGTCAACAACACTACCTTTTATAAAAGCACCTTGTAAAAACGATGTAAATACAGGTAACAAAAGCAATACTAATACACTTTTCCCTTTTTTAAAACACCTACAAAAACCATTAACCATCATACATTAATTAAATAATAATATATTTTTCCTACAATATATAATGTTTTTTCTTATATTTAAAATATTATATTAAATTATTGTAATGAACTTGTTAGTACACTAAAAACTAAATGATATGGATGTGTAAAATGAAAGAAGCACTACTTATATTTTGCTTAATCTTAGGCCTTAACTTTTCTGGTCATGCCCAAGATGTAAAATTGTATAGAATCCATACTATTGCGTTCTATAATTTGGAGAACTTATTCGACACAATCAATGACCCTAAAAAACTTGATGAGATAAGTCCGATTATGGAATTAAAATACAACCGTCGAACGATCTACCAAAAGAAAGTGCAAAACATGGCTCGTGTTATAGCCAACATAGGTTATGAAGTCTCAGGTAACACTCCTGCTATTATAGGTATTTGCGAAGTTGAAAACAGAACAGTTATAGAGGATATTGTAAACGACTCCCTTTTAATATCTAAAGACTATGGCATTCTTCATTATAACTCCCCCGATGCCCGTGGTATTGATGTTGCTCTTTTGTATCAGAAACAATTATTTTCTCCAATATCCACCAGCAAGCATGAATTAAAAATTTATGACAATACGTCCAAAGAGCGAATCTACACTAGGGATCAACTACTAGTAAGTGGTCAATTAGAAGGTGAATTAATTCATCTTATCATAAACCACTGGCCTTCGCGACGTGGTGGAGAATTACGAAGTGCTTATAAACGCATGACTGCCGCCAGGCTAACAAAACACATTATAGACTCCTTACAAATAACAGATCCATACGCAAAAATATTTATTATGGGCGATTTTAATGATGATCCTATAAGTTCAAGCATAAAATCTGTCTTAAAACCAAAAATGAACACCAAAAAACTAGGACTTAAGGGACTTTACAATCCTTTTGAAAAGATGTATAAGAATGGAGCAGGCACAACGGCATTTCGTGATACTTGGAGCTTATTTGACCAAATCATGATAACAAGTCCTTTATTGAATAAGGACTTCTCCTTATTTCAATTTTATAAAGCTGGCATCTTTAACAAACCTTACTTAGTTACCAGCCAAGGCTCTTATAAGGGATATCCTCTTCGGAGTTTCTCAAATAAAGGGTTCACAAACGGATACAGCGATCATTTTCCTGTGTACGTTTACATAATAAAAGAAGTGAGCAAATAAATATTTTGTTCAAACCACCTTTTAGCTTAACCAAGCACTCCAAGGTATACGCGATAAAAACAACAACAGTGCTAGCGTATAAAAAATGGCAATAGGCTTTAGTTTTGCCGATGAGGTAAGCTTCTTTTTATGTTTGGAATAACCTATGGTTATTAAAGCAACAGCAATAATATTAACAAAAGGGTGCTCAACTAAATATAACCTGTTTACTGCGTCTTTCATCACACCACCCATTCCAAGCTCTCCAAAAAGCGCTAGACGGGGAGATACCAGATACAATACCAAACCAATTAATAATTGAATATGGGAAACTATTAATGTAAACAATGATATTCTAAAGTCTTTTGCTGAATATTCCTTATTCCCTAAAGACTTAACAACTGCACTGACAGCAGCTATAATTAAAACTAATAAAACAATATAAGCCCAATAAGAATGTAATGTTTGTATGGTATTGTACATGATTTTACAGTTATGCGTTAATAGAACAAATGTAATGATTTAAACACAAAAAATACTGAATGCTTTAAGTTTTAGCTCAGCATTCAGTATATACTAAATATTGATTATCTCTTTACTTAGATGTTTTATAATAATTCAACAAATTTGAAGTTGACGAATCATGTTCGTTTACAATACTTCCATTAAATTCATTCAAGATTTTACTAGCCAATTGTTTTCCTAATTCAACCCCAAATTGATCGTAACTAAAAATATTCCAAATAACACCTTGCACAAATATTTTATGCTCATACATGGCAATCAATTTTCCCAAACTTTCAGGCGTTAATTTGTTGATAAAAATAGTATTGGTTGGCTTATTCCCTTTAAACACTTTAAAGGGCGTTAAGTCTTTGGCTGTACCTTCGGCAACTACTTCTGCTTCTGTTTTACCATTAAGCAAGGCTTCTGTTTGTGCCAAGAAGTTTGAAATTAATTTATCTTGATGGTCTTGATTACCATGCAACGATGTTACAAATCCAATAAAATCGGCTGGAATTAATTTTGTGCCCTGATGAATTAATTGAAAAAAGGCATGTTGTGAATTAGTTCCTGGCTCTCCCCAAATGATAGTTCCTGTTTGATAATCTATCGCATTCCCATTACGATCTATACTCTTACCATTACTTTCCATAATACCTTGTTGCAAATAGGTTGCAAACTGATTGAGATATTGAGAATAAGGGATTACTGCTTCGCTTTCGGCATTATAAAAGTTATTGTACCAAATACTTATAAGGGCCAATATTACCGGAATATTACTTTTAAAATCTTCGTTTTTAAAATGTTCATCCATTTTATTGGCTCCTTGTAGTAGGCTATCAAAATTGTTATAACCTACAGCTAAACTAATGGTTAAACCAACGGCACTCCACAATGAAAATCGCCCTCCAACCCAATCCCACATAGGGAACACGTTCGCTTCATCTATACCAAAAGCCTTTACGCTATTGATATTAGTTGATACCGCCACAAAATGTTTAGCTATTGCCGATTGATCGGCCGACTTTAAAAACCATTCTTTAATGGTGTTCGCATTAGACAGGGTTTCTTGAGTAGTAAAGGTCTTAGAGACTACTACAAAAAGTGTTGTCTCTGGGTCTAGTTTTTTAATAATTTCATTAACATGATCGCCATCAACGTTACTAACAAAATGTGTTGTTAAATGATTGGCATAATATTGTAACGAATCGACTACCATCGCAGGGCCAAGATCGGAACCTCCAATACCAATGTTCACTACATCGGTAAACGCCTTTCCTGTGAAACCTTTTCTGACTCCATTAACTACCTCGTTGGTAAACTGCTCTATTTTTTTCTTAACATTATATACTTCTGGTATAACATTAACACCATCAACTATAAATTCTGAAGTTATTGGTGCTCTTAAAGCTGTATGTAAAACGGCACGTCCTTCCGTTTGATTGATCTTTTCTCCTGAAAATTGACTTTCAATAGCTTCTTTTAGTTTAACCTGGTCGGCTAACTCTAATAAGTAATTTAATGTTTCTTCGGTTATTCTATTTTTTGAGAAATCGACATAAAAATCCTCCCAATTTATAGTAAATTTACTTGCACGGTCATTATCCTGTGCAAATAAATCTTTCATGTGTAGGTTACAAACTTTATTATAATGTGCTTGTAATTGTTTCCAAGAATCTGTTGTTGTTGGGTTTATGTTTGGTAATGCCATAAAGTTAGTTGTTGCTTGTAATAAGGTTGTTATTGTTGTTTATAGTGTCTTCAAAAATTTCATCATCATATGGGATAGCGTCCAACTGCACTTTTATTGGTGCAATAAAATCTAGGTATTTCGCTTTTAAACTATCTGAAATAGGTTCAGCCTCCGGCAATTTTTGTCTAAATGGATCCACTTGTTTACCATTCTTCCAGAATCGATAACACACATGGGGACCTCCGGTATTTCCTGTCATACCAACCCAGCCTATAACATCACCCTGCTTTACATGCTGTCCCACTTTAACATTACGCCTTTTCATATGCAGGTATTGCGTTTCATAGGTACTATTATGCCTGATCTTAACATAATTACCATTACCACCTGCATAAGTGGATTTCGTTACTGTCCCATTAGCCGTAGCCATAATTGGGGTTCCTACAGCCGCGGCAAAGTCGGTACCTTTATGTGGACGCACTTTATAGCCATAATAGGCTATTCTACGTCGCAAATTATAGCGAGATGAGATTCGATATCTAAATTTAATTGGGGACTTTAAAAAAGCCCTGCGTAAATTTTTGGCATTTTCGTCAAAATAGTCCATAATTCCTTTTACACTGTCGGTTACAAACTCAAAAGCATAAAAAGGTTCATTATTATGTTCAAAATAAGCTGCCTTTACATTGTCTAAACCTGCATAAATTGAATCTTCGATATACTTATCTGTATATATTATTTTGAATTTATCGCCTTTTTGCAACTTATAAAAATCTAA
This sequence comes from Snuella lapsa, assembly GCF_039539345.1. Taxonomy (NCBI): domain Bacteria; kingdom Pseudomonadati; phylum Bacteroidota; class Flavobacteriia; order Flavobacteriales; family Flavobacteriaceae; genus Snuella; species Snuella lapsa. The sequence continues at coordinate 24,034 of NZ_BAABCY010000019.1, forward strand.
TGTCCATGCATAAATATCTGCAACAGTATTTGTTAGTATTGGCGACAAATGCAGGCTGTCCATAGTCACCGATAAATTGGAATATATGGTTCCTGAAATCTCTTTCTCGACAAACTTAATAGGTTTTTGCCGCTTATAGGCATGAATAGAATCTTGGAAATTAATAACAACATAATCTACCTTATTAGGCTGATAAATAAAACATGTAGGCCTTTGCAAAGAGTCTTTTGTACAGAGTAAGGTGTAGGGTTTGCCTACTTGAAGCCTTCTAATATCAAAAGTGTCTTTTGCTTTTTCGGCGATATGGAATATCTTAGGATAGCCTATTTTATTACGTTCTAGAATTTCTCCAAAACTATCTCCTTTTTTTATTGTATCTCTTTTTACAACAAAATCATTCAAGTTAAACCCAAATTCATATACATCTGCAGGAGCTTCGGCAATTGCCAGTTCTTCTTCTACCAATGGCGGTTGTTGCTTGTCTTCTTTACAGCCTAAAAACAGACTTATGCTCAACAAGCATGCTATTAAATATTTGATCCCCAATTTTGTAATTCTTCTTCTGTCCATAAGTCTGGAAAAAATATTCTTTTTTGATGTTTTGGATGCATGTACTTTACCCATTCACTACCTCCTGTAGCTTCGGTTGTTTTGCCTCCAAGGTTTAAATAATGGTTTGCTGTATTATAATGTGCCATGACCCACTTTATATTTACTGTATAATCGTAATGGCGCATGGCTTTTATTAATTCTTTATTCTCTCTATGTTCCTGAGGTAAGGCCTTAAATTTTGTCCACAAATTATGGGTATTATAAAACTCGGTAAACTTAATAAATTCGTCTTTGTACTTTTCTTCAAAAACGGTTAGAGTATAACTTTTTTTTCCTGTTTCATAATCTTTACCTGCTGCCTGCCAGTACAAATGTTCAAAAGCGTGCTCATAGGATGTATTTCTATCGATAGTTTTTCTGTAACGTTTATCTATTAGATTGATAAGTTCGGTTGATGCAAATTCAATTTTTCGATATTGGGCACTTTGAAAACCACTGGCCGGTGTAAGTGTTGTTCTAAACTTATTATATTGATCGACATCCATACCGTCCTTCATAATGGTAAATGAAGCGGTAAGCATATCGAAATAACGACTAATACGCATGAGTTTTGAGGCAAACAGAGTAACATCTACCGTATCGTTTTTAGCAACTTGCTCAATTTCAACAAGAATCATTTTAAAAAACAACTCTGTTATTTGATGGTACATTATAAATACCATCTCATCTGGTAATGTTGTTCGCTGTACCTGAAGGTTTAACAAGGCATCGGTTTGGATATAGTCCCAATAGGTCATGGGTTTACCGTTAAGCAACCCTTCCAATTGAACGTTTACGTCCTGTCCTATTGCTTCATACTTTTCCTTAAGCTGGTCAATTATTTTTGAGTCCAAAATTTATTTAATTATCAACAACAATTTTGAAAGGATGCTTAAGTCCCTTAAACGCTTCAAGGTCTGCCCTTAACGACCCTACAGCTAGATCTGCTTTAATTCGCAAAGGTACTTTATTTTTGTCTTTCGACACCCAAAGTGTCAAACTTTCTTCTTCTTTAAAAACACGACCTGCCATAACATAAGGTCTGAATTTCAAGGCTTCGACATCACCAAAATCGGTACTAATTGTATCTTCTCCTAGATACTGCAATTTAAAACCGTAATTCTCCTTGTCAAAAAACATGTCTACTCTTACCTCATCACCAACTTTTAACACACTTATATCTAAATTATTACGCAAATAATAAAACGTAGAAACCATATCCTGTATATTGGGCCTGGTCTCAATTACCGACTTTTTATTATGTTTTTTGTCATTAATATATGCTAAATTCTTTGTTTGGTCGAAATCTATTTCGAGGTCTTTTGTATAGCCTCCTTCGTCGATATTCCTAATAAACCTATAGGGCATAATGGTTTCCTTATCAAAGTAGCTTTCATATCTATCCTTAACCTTAAAAAACCATTTTATCATACCAGTTGTCCAACCTTTACCAACAACATGGTACACATCTTTATCGTTTATCTTGGAATCCTTAACGGTGAGCGTCGCATTACCGGCCTTTAAAAACCCACTGTAGCTCATTTTAAATTTAAACCATTCACCTACATCGAAAGCTGATTTTTCCTGAGAAAAAACAGGATTTAATGCCTGTATTGTTATTAATGCTATAAGTAGTTCTTTTTTCATTTGTAAAGGGGTATCTGTGAATGTAACTTTAAATTTATTATTACGATACAGGAATTACAATTACTGTTCCAAAAGTATTAAAACAATAAAACTCCATCAAAAATAAATAACAGAGTTTTATTGATATTTATAAGATTATAAAGCAAATATCCTTATAGCGTACCTCTATTTGCTTGTTCTCTTTCAATAGATTCAAAAAGTGCCTTAAAATTTCCGGCTCCAAAACCACGTGCTCCCATGCGTTGAATGATCTCAAAGAACAGAGTAGGTCTGTCTTCAACTGGTTTTGTAAAAATTTGAAGCAAATACCCTTCTTCGTCGGCATCGACCAAGATCGATAATTTTTGAAGTTCTTTCAAATCTTCTTTCATCATATCCTTATGCTCTCCTAGTCTACTGGGAATATCATCGTAATAAGCTTGTGGTGGTGGTGGCAAAAACTCAACTCCTCTGTCCCTCAATTGCGATACTGTATGTATAATATCGTCGGTTGCCACTGCAATGTGCTGCACGCCTTCGCCTTCATAAAAATCCAGATATTCTTCAATCTGTGAACGTTTCTTCCCTTTTGCCGGCTCATTAATCGGAAATTTTATACGCCCATTACCATTGCTCATCACTTTACTCATTAATGCTGAATATTCGGTATGTATTTGTTTATCGTCGAACGACAAAAAATTTTCGAAACCCATAACATCCTCGTACCATTTTACCCATGTATTCATTTGACCCCATCCTACATTTCCAACCATATGATCAATATACTTAAGCCCAACTGATTTGGGGTTATAATCCGACTCCCAGGCAGCAAACCCTGGCAAAAAGACCCCTTTGTAATTCTTTCGCTCAACGAACATATGCACTGTTTCTCCATAAGTATAAATCCCTGCCCTTACAACTTCTCCGTGTTCATCCTTTTCAACTACTGGTTCCATATATGATTTGGCTCCTCGCTTTGTCGTTTCGGCATAAGCCTTTTTAGCATCTTCTACCCACAATGCAATAACTTTTACGCCATCGCCGTGTTTTACTATATGATCGTTAACTGGTGATTTACTGTTTAAAGGCGTCGTTAATACCAATTTGATCTTATCTTGCTTCAACACATAGCTAACAGTATCTTTTGATCCTGTCTCTAAACCCTTGTAAGCAAATGACTGAAAACCAAATGCTGTCTTATAAAAGTGCGCTGATTGTTTGGCGTTCCCAACATAAAACTCCACATAATCTGTTCCTAGAAGTGGCAAAAAATCTTGTGCCCCTTCAAATATCTTTTCTAAACCGTAGTTTACTGATTTAACTTCTTTACTCATATCAACAGTGTTTATTCGTTTATTCGCTGAATCGTTTAATTGACAACAAATGTGTTGTTTTATTCCTGATTGAAGAGCTTTCTTTTCGATTTTATAAAAACATAACAAAAACAGGAAACCGATTCAAATTAATAATTTATTCCAACCAAGATTTATAGTAATCTTCGTCAGCAATTTTCATTGCTTCTTCTGTTAGCTTTAGTGGTTTAAACGTATCGACCATTACTGCCAATTCATCGGTTTTTGTTTTGCCTATACTTCTTTCGGTTGCTCCAGGATGCGGGCCATGCGGAATCCCTGCGGGGTGTAAGGAAATGTGTCCGGCTTCCACATCATTTCTACTCATAAAATCCCCATCGACATAGTACAGCACCTCATCGCTGTCAATATTACTATGATTGTATGGTGCTGGAATGGATTGCGGGTGATAATCGTATAATCGTGGCACAAAGCTACACACTACAAAGGCATCGGTTTCAAACGTTTGATGCACTGGTGGCGGTTGGTGAATTCGACCGGTAATAGGCTCAAAATCGTGAATAGAAAAGGCATAAGGATAATTATAGCCATCGTACCCAACCACATCGAAAGGATGTGTTGCATAAACCATTTCAATAATATCTCCTTGCTTCTTTACTTTTATTAAAAATCCCCCTTTTTCATTATGTGTTTCCAATGTCTCAGGTTTGCGTATATCGCGCTCGCAAAAAGGAGCATGCTCTAACAATTGTCCAAACCAGTTTCTATACCGTTTGGGCGTATATATTGGTCGGTGTGACTCGACTATGAAGAGCCTATTTTCTTCCGTATCGAAATCGATTTTGTAAATAATCCCCCTTGGAATTAACAGGTAGTCTCCATATTTAAAATCAAGATTCCCCAACATAGTACGCAATTTTCCCGAACCTTTATGGACAAATAACAACTCATCGGCATCTGTGTTTTTATAGAAATAGTTTTGAGTAAGCTCTAGTGGCGCTGCCAATACAATGGCACAATCACTATTAATAAGCACTGTTTTTCTGCTCTCTAAATAATCCTGTTCGGGTTTGATCTGGAATCCTTTTAAACGATATGATTTAATGTTATTTTCAACAGCTATTTTTGGAGCAACACTGTATTGTTTTTTTATTTCTTTTACCTGAGTTGGACGTTGCTCATGATAGCTATTTGTATACATACCATCGAAACCAATGGTTCCAAATAATTGCTCGTAATACAAACTCCCATCTGGTTTTCTGAATTGAATATGACGTTTATGGGGAATCGTTCCTAATTTATGATAAAATGGCATTTTTGCAACTATTAAAATTAAATACTAAAAACGTAACTCGTATTTATAGACAAGGTCACATTTAACTAAAAATCAGTATATATAAAGATACAAAAATGCTTGCTTATTCAGGATTTCTCTTGATAAGGTAGTGAAGAAATTGCAATAAGTCTTTCCAAAATAACTGCATAACTTTACAAATATCGTAAAAATTTACAGGATTCTAAAACCAAAAACCAAGACTAAAAAACCAAATACCTTTTTTATTTTCGGGAGACCAAGTATATTTTGCTTCAATAGGCCCAGCTAGCGTTTTAAGGGCATATCCAATAGCATAGCCTGTGTAATCTGGTTCAGAAAACCATTCGCCAGTTTCAAACATATTGTCTTCAACATTGGCAATATTCGCGGCTATATTAATATGGTTTTTCTTAAAAATTTCATAGTCTAGAGTAAGAGTAGATTTAACAAAACTATTCCCTGTAAGGGATAAAAAATCATATCCTAAAAACGGAGTATAGTTATTAATTAGTTGCGCTCCATAACCTCCGAGAGAAAAATTAAGGTATGGACTTAAGTCCTCACCTATCCTAAACCCTCCTTGCGCCGTTAGGTTTGCCGTAAATTTTGCAGAAAAATCTTGTGAATAACCTATAGTAGCCTTAGCAATTGATGTTCCTGAAAAATCTTTATTAAGACCTGAAGCATACAGGTAACTATGTAAATCCCCCTCAAACAAGAACCCTCTTTTAGGCAAGTACTTATCATCATAGGTATCGAACTTCAATTTACCAAATAAACTTAAATAATCACTTTTTTCAAAAAACGTTTCTTCGTTTGAGTTATCGGCGACAATCGTCTCGGAAGCAATCCTTAAATGCTTATGTTCTGCACCAAGTGTTAGGGCAAAATCTTTTCTAAAAAGCGTTTGCAAATACAACTGATTGGTAAAATCACCTATTTCAAGCGATAGTTTATTTACATTTATCAATGCTAATTCATCTGGTGTCAAAATAGTCTTTGCTGCTACATTCTGATTAAATCCATCGAATCGCGACTTAAAACCAACACTCCAATAAAACCCTCTATCGATATAATACTCCAAATTATACCTTACATTATCACCAAGAATTAAATCGAAAGACAATACATCGTTCTTTGTAAAAGTTCTTTTTTTAGTAAAATTGATTAGGGCAGAGCTTTTGTATAAATCATCAAAATGCACCCCCAATTTAAAAAACATTGTTTTTGAGCTTTCTTCTAAAGAAGCATACATATCGTAGCCCTCTTCACTTTTTGAGGATTCCAAATGATACAAAAAATTATCAAAATTATTGGTTGCAACTAAATTATTCACCCCCTTATAAAAATGATCGTAGCTTACTTTTTCCTTGGTTTTGATTTTTAACTTTCCCAATACATAGGATCGCGTATAATTTTTATTTCCATTAAGTGTAACCGAATTAATTTTTATGCTATCGACCCGTTTTATTTCTGGACGTTCAATACTATTTGCTTGGTTTTGATTTGAATGAATCTCTTTAAACTTCTCTGCATATTTTAAAGCTGCACTGTACCCTTGTTTCATAAGTTGTTCACTTGCATCAAAGGAAACCACCGTAAAATCCTTAACTTCTGGCTTAATATAAACATCGGTTTTTTTTGACTTCAACCGCATATCATTAATCGTTCGATAATTATTAATTTGAAGTAAAATCTCGGGGGCAGACGTTAGTTCCTTTCTGGTTGCCAAACTGTCCTGTACATCGGCTCCAATAATAACATCGACGCCTTTTTGCCTAACCTCATCTATAGGATAATTATTAACGACCCCTCCATCTACCAAAAGCTGATCGTTTACAATAACTGGCTGAAACAATGACGGAAAGGCTCCGCTAGCCATTATAGATTGTGCTAAATTTCCTTTATCCAAAATCACTGCTTTGCCTGTTTCTATATTGGTAGCCACACAAAAGAATGGAATTGGCAAAGCACTAAAATCTTCAATATCGTTTACATGCAGCAATAATCTTGAAAGCAATCCATAGGCATTTTGACCTCTTGATAGTGCTGAAGGCAACTTAATCTTAAAATTATCGAAAGGCAGGACAATGGCATACTTTTCTGAATTTTCACGTTCATAAAATGTTTTGGAAGCCCTCGGCAAATTATCGTTTAATATATCATCGAAATCAGCATCTTTAAAAATAGCTTCTATTTGCTTCCCTGAATACCCTGAGGCATACAGAGCTCCTATAATTGCCCCCATGCTGGTTCCTCCTATATAGTCTATGCGCACTCCCAAACTATCTATAACTTTAAGCACACCAATGTGAGCCAAGCCTTTTGCTCCACCACCACTAAGCACCAAACCAACTTTTAAATCTTCTTTACTTGTCTCCTGGGCAAAGCCAGAAACACAAAAAAAGAATAAGATTATGGTTAGTACGTATTTCATTTTTTATGGTAATAGTTATAAATTTTTTCTGCTCTTGAAACACCTATTACAGTTTCCAACTCATCCAATTTAGCATTTGCAATTCGTTTTACGGACTTAAAATGCTTTAACAAAACTACTATTGTCTTTTCCCCTACTCCAGGAATGGTTTCAAGTTCTGTATTTAACGCACTTTTACTTCTTCTATTCCTATGGTGTTCGATTCCAAACCTGTGTGCTTCATTACGTAGTTGCTGGATAACTTTTAAGGTTTCACTTTTCTTATCTAAATATAAAGGAATTGGATCGTTTGGGTAAAATAATTCTTCCAAACGTTTCGCAATTCCGACAATTGCAATCTTCCCTCTTAAGTTAAGCTCCTCTAAACTCTTTAGAGCAGAGGACAACTGTCCTTTCCCCCCATCAATAACTATAAGTTGAGGTAATGGCTGCTCTTCTTCAAGTAATCGTTTGTAGCGTCTGTATACCACTTCCTCCATAGATGCAAAATCATCGGGGCCAACTACTGTCTTAATATTAAAATGACGATAATCCTTCTTACTTGGTTTTCCGTCTTTAAAAACTACACATGCTGCAACAGGGTTAGTACCTTGAATGTTCGAGTTATCGAAACATTCGATATGCCTAGGCTCCTCAGAAAGCCGTAAATCTGCTTTCATTTGTGCCATAATCCTATTAACATGTCTGTCTGGATCGGTTATCTTTATCTGTTTAAACCGCTCCATCCTATAATACTTGGCATTGCGAAGCGACAAATCTAAAATATGCTTCTTATCTCCTAATTTGGGGATAGTTACCTTAAGGTTTTGCCCTAAATCAATTTTAAAAGGCACATAAATTTCTTTGGATTTTGAATTGAAACGTTGCCTGATTTCAGTAATTGCCAGCTCCAGCAATTCCTGATCACTTTCATCCAACCTCTTTTTTATCTCTAAAGTATGTGAACGGATAATGGAACCGTAAGACAATTGTAAAAAATTGATATAACCATAACTTTCATCGCTGGTTATCGAAAACACATCTACATTGCTAATCTTAGGATTTACAATTGTTGAGCGCGCTTGGTAATTCTCTAATATCTCTATTTTTTCCTTTATTTTTTGCGCTTCTTCAAACTGCATATCTTCTGCAAACTGCTTCATTTGTGATTTGAATTGCGATAGGGAATCTTTAAAATTACCTTTTAATAGTTCTTTAATGGCTTTGACATTCTCATTGTATTCCTTTTCGGTTTCCAATCCTTCACAAGCACCTTTACAGTTACCCAAATGATACTCTAGGCAAACCTTATATTTTCCTGATTCAATTTTAGCTTCTGATAAATGGTAATTACATGTCCTTAAACTGTACAACCCCTTAATTAAGTCTAACAAAGTCGATACTGTTTTCATACTGGTATAGGGACCAAAATACTCGCTTCCGTCCTTAATGACACGTCGTGTAGAAAACACCCTTGGAAAACGCTCGTTTTTAATACAAATCCACGGATACGATTTGTCATCTTTCAACATGACATTATAGCGAGGCTGGTATTTTTTTATCAAATTGTTTTCCAACAGTAAAGCATCTGTTTCGGTATCGACAACAATATGCTTGATGTTAGCTATCTTTTTTACCAATACTCTGGTCTTCCCATTTTCATGCACCTTTGTAAAATAAGAGCTAACACGCTTTTTTAAATTCTTTGCTTTCCCAACGTACAAGATAGTCCCTTCTGCATCGTAGTACTGATATACGCCGGGGGCATTTGGCAAGGTTTTTAATTGTATATCCAAAGTTGGCTTATCCATTCAACCAAAGGTAATTATTTTAATTTTTTATCTCTTAAATACAATCTTATAATTCTAATAAAAGAATTTCTTGAAACGAACTATCTCCGAGATAGAGCCTAGGGGAATTATTTTCGATTAAACTTTTAACGTTAAAGTGCGTTTTCGAATTGACTAATTTGCTACATTGCGCCACTTTTTAAAAACGTTAAATGAGTAAACAAATAATAGGAAGAGTTGATAAGATTGACTTTCCTAAACTTAATTTGTTCAATATAGACGCCAAAATAGATACAGGTGCTTATACATCGGCTATTCATTGCTCAAAAATTATTGAAGAGAATAATGCTTTACGCTGTACCTTTTACAGTAAAGGGCATCCTAACTTTAGTGGAAAGGAGGTTGTTTTCAGCACATTTTCACGTACAAACGTAAAAAGCAGCAATGGTTTTAAGGAAAATAGGTATAAAATAAAATCTGAAGCCATATTTTTTGGAAAAACATATAAGATTAACTTAACTTTAAGCACACGTGATGACATGAAATTTCCTGTACTAATAGGCAGGCAATTTTTAAAACGAAAATTTATTGTAGATGTGGATTTAGAAAATATTTCCTTCAATCTTAAAGCCTTATGAACATAGTCATTCTTTCTAGAAACCAGCATTTATACTCAACCAATCGCCTAAGGTTTGAAGGAGAAAAACGAGGTCATAGGATTGAGATCATCGATCCTTTAAAGTGTGACATCATTATTGAGAAGGAAAAACCAACAATTTTTTACAAGGACCGCTATTTAGACTATGTGGATGCTGTTATACCAAGAATTGGTGCTTCTGTTACGTTTTATGGTTGTGCCGTTGTGAGACAGTTTGAAATGATGAACGTATTCACCATAGCAAGATCTGAAGCTATTCAGCGCTCCAGGGACAAACTTAGAAGCTTACAAAGTCTCAGTAAAGCTGGCATAGGCATGCCCAAAACGGTTTTTACAAATTATTCTCGGGATGTAGAAGAAGTTATTGAACATGTTGGAGGCGTACCAGTAATCATTAAACTTTTGGAAGGCACGCAAGGCCTTGGCGTTGTTTTGGCCGAAACCAAAAATGCTGCCGAATCTGTTCTGGAAGCTTTTAACGGCCTTGAAGCAAGAGTAATTGTTCAAGAATTTATAAAAGAGGCTGGCGGTGCCGACCTAAGAGCTTTAATCGTTGACGGACAAGTTGTTGGCGCTATGAAACGACAAGGAAAAGATGGTGAGTTCCGATCTAACTTACATCGGGGAGGCTCTGCCAATATTATAAAGCTAAACGAATCCGAATTACGATTGGCCATTAATGCGGCACGCGCCCTAAAATTACCCGTATGCGGTGTTGATATGCTACAATCCTCCCGTGGACCATTACTCTTGGAAGTAAACTCCACTCCGGGCCTAGAAGGCATTGAAGCTGCTACTGGAAAAAATATAGCTAAAAGTATTATAACATACATTGAAAGAAATAGAAGATAACATTCTAGATGGCTAAAACCAATAACGACATTTTAACAATCCTAGATATAAATATTAAACCTGGAGAAAGTAAGGAAGCTAGTTTTGATGTTGCCAAACTTCATACTTCTTCTACAGTAAATGTTCCTGTTATTATAGAACGCTCTAAAAAGCCAGGTCCAACCGTATTGTTCACGGCAGGCATTCACGGCGATGAAGTAAACGGTGTAGAAATTGTAAGGCAACTTATTTCCAAAGGGATCAACAAACCTAAACGCGGCACCATTATTTGCATTCCGGCAATCAACATCTTTGGTTTTATTAATTTAAAACGAGAATTCCCAGATGGCAGGGATTTAAACCGTTCGTTCCCTGGTTCGGCCGAAGGTTCTTTGGCTAGTAGGGTTGCCCACAAGTTAATTCATGAAATAGTGCCTCACGTGGATTATATAATTGATTTTCATACTGGAGGTTCTGGTCGGTTTAACGCCCCTCAATTACGCATTGTAAAGGGCAACAAACTTTTAAACGATCTAGCCAAAGTATTTGGAGCTCCTTTTGTTTTGTATTCAAAAAACTTAAACAAATCGTTTCGAAATACATGTTACAAACTAGGCAAACCCTTATTGCTTTTTGAAGGCGGCAAATCGTTTCACATCGACCCTATTGTAACCAATTCTGGTGTTAATGGCTCTAAACGGATATTGCACCATTTGGGTATGCTAAACTCAAAATTTAAAGTATCTACTCCCAAAAAGGGTTGTGTTTATATAGATGAAAGTCGCTGGCAACGCGCTCACTTATCGGGAATGTTTAAGGCATCTATTAAAATTGGAGCTAATGTTAAAAAAGGAGATGTTATTGGAAATATTACCGATCCTTATGGCAAACTCAATCACTTTGTAAAAGCCGAAATCTCGGGCTATATTATTAACGTTAATGAATCGCCCATTGTTTACCAAGGCGATGCGTTGTTCCATATAACCAAAAAATTAAAACGACAAACACCCTTATGAATAAATCGCAATTGCGAAAAACATATAAAGCACTTCGCAATAAACTGTCTATCCAAAAGCTTGACGATTTAAGTTTATCTGTAGCCAATCAGGCCTTAAAATTACCTATTTGGGATTACGACTTCTACCATATATTTCTTTCTATTGAAGAGCACAAAGAAGTTAACACAGAATATATTATGAGTATATTGTCTGGCAAAGACAAGCATATCGTGGTTCCTAAAAGTGACTTTAAAACGGGGGGCATGAGTCATTATTTACTAACAGACAGCACCCCTATAAAAAAAAACAATTATAACATTCCCGAGCCTGTTAACGGCATTGAAATTGAAGCCAATAAAATAGATGTTGTTTTTGTTCCGCTTTTAGCTTTCGACGCAACAGGAAACCGCGTAGGTTATGGCAAAGGGTTTTATGATCGGTTTTTAGCTAACTGTAAACCTGAAACTATTAAAATAGGTCTTTCTTTTTTTGAAGCTGAAACAAAAATTACTGATGTTTTTGAAAGCGATATTACATTAGATTATTGTGTGACACCAGATAAGATTTATTCGTTCTAATCCAGACAGCTTTCACAATATGCTTTTCTTAAATACTCATCTTCAAGCAATTGAAATGTCACACCTCCATTTTCTACAGAATTAAACAATTTGCAAAATCGCTGTTGATTCATATTGATAGCATTTAACATAATTGTTCTATAATTGGGGTCTCGCGTAAGTTGTTTGTTTATTAATGTTAAGTTTAAATAGTAAAACAGCAAATCTTCATCTACATCAATACTTCTTACCTTTCTATCTAATAGTTCTACTGCCATATCATGACTGGCATAATAGCTAAAAAATTGAGCTAAGCTTAAATAATCGTAATTAGATAGAGGAAACTTTTTATAATTATCGTGTATAAACGTGATAGATCTGTCCTTGTTCGCGTAGTCTTTTTTCTCCATTAAATTTTCTGCTTGAATAATGTTATAATTTACCATCATTCTAGCTATAAGGGAACTAGGCAAAACATAATTTTTTAAAGCTAAAATTTGTTTTTTCAACGCTTCTTCATCCACATCTATCGCTTTAAAACGCCATAAAACTATTTTAAGAGCGGCCAAATTATACTTTATCTCTCTATCTCTTGGCACTAACTTTTCTAGTTCTAATAATTCATTATAAACAATTAAAGCCTGCCTAAAATCAATCATATACTTATAGGCTGCATTCTTATTCAATATTTTAGCAAACTTCACCTCTTTTGGAACAGTCATCTTTTGCAAAATATCTGCAGAAGCTTCCTTTATTTTTATTTTTTCAAAAATTGAATTTTGAATTTCCCTGGCTTCATCAACTTTTCCTAAGGTTACAGACTTATTAAATATTGCAAGCAGTGCATTAGCAGATTCTTCACTGTATTTGTCCTTTTTTTCCAACTCTAATTCCAATACAGCTTTTCTATGGTTTTTAAAAATAGGCTCCATTTCCCTTGATAATGCTCCTGCTATTTTTTCTCTAACCCCTTCTTTAGTTAGGGATGACAAAAATTCGTATTTGGTTCCCTTAATATCGTTGAAAAACTCAACCCAGTTCTCAGAAGAGGACACCTGCGTTTTGATGGTCGACTTTTGAAATGATTGCAACGCAGAAACAATACTATTTGCCCTTAGCTGCTGCAATTCTATATTACGATGTGCCACCCCCTCTATAGAAGCGTATGCCTTTATATTTATTACCTTAATATTAAAGTCCGTTAATCGTAAAGAATCATATATTGGTTTTATATCTGCCTGAGAATAATTGGATTTGTTCTTTTTAAAAGGAATTTTAAATTTTAATGTTTTGTTACGAACCACGTAATCTTTATCTGTTGATGCTTTTATTTGTTTAGGGCTATAGGTCAATGAATCTAAATACATACCCATATCCAACAAATCCCAAGCATAGAATTCTAAATCATAAATCACATAATAACGGCATAAGTTTTTATTACTTAAAAACAGGATATTAAACTCTAACTTATCACGAAGCAATCCATCTGGTATTTTCCCAACCAATACCCTAAACCTGTTATCGTCATAAGCCTTTAATCCGCTTTTAAGTTCTTGAGAATATACAGGTTTAAGCAAAACCCCTTTTATTTGTGTATTGTTAATAGATTCTAATTCGCAAACATAACGATCTTTAGTAACTACATCAACTGCCACACCATCCCCTGGATTCTTAAACAACAAATTAAACCAGTTCTTGTCATTTACTTCAAAAAACAGGTTGTCATTTTCTCTTTTGATGGAAAATTTTACTTCAGAAGGCTTCTGATTGAAAATCTGAAAGCACGACCTACACTTTTCATCCCTATCTGTACCTGGGAAAACGATATCGTAGGTGTTTTGAGACAATACATAACTTGCTGATAGTAAAAGAAACAAAGATAAGATGAGAGGTTTACCTTTCATTAATTGAGGGAGATTAAATTGGGTATATTAATAATAGCATTTAAAGATAGTAAATTAACTTGACGTGAAAAAAAACTTACTTGTTAAGTTATTACTAAAAGATTAAGAACTGGTTTAAAATTGATTTATGGGAATTTATTATCACAGCCATCCGAAGATTGACTTAAGACCGCTACGCTTTTAGCTTAAAGAAATTAGGCTATTTATTTTCAAGTTAAAAATTCTATTTCAAGCTTAAAAACGGTAAAACTTATTTTTTAGGAAATGCCTTTTTATTAAAAACAATAAGCATAATAAACCCTGTACTTATTGCCACATCTGCTACATTAAATACAGGTTCAAAAAAATTAAAACGTTTTCCTCCATAAAATGGAATCCAACCGGGCAGGTCGATCTCAAATAAGGGAAAATATAGCATATCAACAACGCGACCGTGTAATAGGGCATCATAGCCCCCAGATTCTGGTAAAAAAGCAGCTACTTGACGTGAGCTTTCATCAAACAAAACGCCATAAAACACAGAATCTATAATATTACCCAGAGCACCAGCAAAAATTAAAGCAATAGATAAGATTAACACTTTAGGACTTTGTTTTCTTGTGGCATCATACAACCAGTAACCTATTCCAAAAATTGCTACTATCCTAAAAAGCGTTAAGACTACTTTAGCCGTTCTGTCGGATATAAATGTCACGAAATCACTAATCTTCGTGCCCCAAGCCATCCCATCATTTTCTATAAAATAGATTTGAAACCATTCAAATACCTTAACACTCTCCTGAAGTGTAAAATGTGTTTTAATATACACCTTGCTTATTTGATCAATAAGTAAAATAACAACGATTAGGAATACTGATTTTTTTAACGACATAGCACTAAATTAATAACTGGTAGTATTTTTGTTCAAGAGCATAAAACTTTATATAAAAAACGTCTCAAATCATGAGACGTTTATGTACTATTTATTCTTTACAATAAAAATATACAAAATCCAAAATACGTTTTAAAAATTAAACGATGGATGTTATATAACATCAAAAGGGTTATTGCATATTCTTAGCTTCAATGCTTAGGGTTGCATGCGGCACCAACTCTAACCTCTTTTTATTAATAAGCTTACCAGTAACACGACATATACCATATGTTTTGTTCTCAATCCTAATAAGTGCATTTTTTAAATCTCGAATAAACTTTTCTTGCCTAATGGCTAATTGCGAATTCGATTCTTTACTCATCACTTCGCTTCCTTCATCAAATGCTTTAAAAGTAGGCGAGGTATCTTCTGTGCCATTATTATGATCATTCATATAGGCACTTTTAATAAGTTCTAAATCGTGTTGCGCCTTCTTAATCTTTTCTTGAATCAACACTTTGAATTCAGCTAATTCCTTATCTGAATATCTTACATTGGTATCTAAGGCCATAACTTTAATGTTTTAGTATAAACAATTTGGTATTTACGTCATCAAAAGCAATTTCTATACCGTTATCTAATTTATCAATAATTTCAAGTTCGTCTGTTAATGTTTCTGTTTTTATGTATGCCATATTAGCATCAACAGCATTAACAATATGCTCATCTTTTTGAAGCTTAACATCTATTCTATCTGTCACTTCAAACCCTGAATCCTTACGCAAATTTTGAATACGATTTACCAATTCCCGGGCAATTCCTTCCCTTCTTAACGCATCGGTAATCGTAACATCCAAAGCCACTGTTAAAGCGCCTTCATTTGCAACAAGCCATCCTTCAATATCTTGCGAGGTAATTTCTACATCCTCAAGGCCTAAAGTAATATTTTTTCCATTAATATCAAGCTCTAAAGAGCCATTTTGTTCAATTTTTTTGATGTCCTGAGCATCAAACTGACTTATAGCACTAGAAACCAACCTCATATCCTTACCAAAACGCGGCCCTAATACTTTAAAATTAGGTTTAATTTGCTTAACTAAAATATCTGAAGCATCCTCTAAAAGCTCCACTTCCTTAACATTAACTTCATGTTTTATCAAATCTGAAACCGCCAATATCTCTTCTTTTTGTTGCTGACTGTCAATTGGTATCATGATTTTTTGAAGCGGTTGCCGCACTTTTATCTTTTCTTTAGCTCTTAACGACAAAACTAAAGACGATATTGTTTGAGCGCTTTCCATTTTTCGCTCCAAACTTTTATCAACATAAGTTTCATCATAAACAGGGAAATTAGCTAAATGTACACTTTCGAAGGCTTCTTTCTTTGTTACCGAATTTAAATCCAAATACAGCCTATCCATAAAGAATGGCGCTATTGGCGCACCTAACTTAGCAATAGTAACCATGCAGGTATACAGTGTTTGATAAGCCGAAATTTTATCTTCCTGATAGTCTCCTTTCCAAAAACGCCTTCTACTTAAACGTACAAACCAATTACTTAAATAGTCTTGGGTAAAATCGGAAATAACCCTTGCTGCCTTTGTTGGTTCATAATCGGCATAATAGGCATCTACCTTGTTAATTAAGGTATGTAATTCTGATAAAATCCATCGATCGATTTCTGGACGCTCTTCTAAAGGAATATCGGCTTCACTATAAGTAAACTTATCAAGATTGGTATATAGTTGAAAGAACGAATAAGTATTATATAAAGTTCCAAAAAACTTACGTTTTACCTCCTCTACGCCTTCAATATCAAACTTTAAATTATCCCAAGGATTGGCATTGGAAATCATATACCAACGCGTTGCATCGGCACCATAAGCCCCAAGCGTTTCAAAAGGATCGACGGCATTCCCTAGACGCTTTGACATTTTTTGTCCGCTCTTGTCCAAAACCAAACCGTTAGACACAACATTTTTATAGGCAACAGAATCAAAAACCATGGTTCCAATAGCGTGCAAGGTATAGAACCAACCACGTGTCTGGTCTACGCCTTCGGCAATAAAATCGGCTGGATATGTTGTGCCTTTATCAATTAAATCGGTATTCTCAAACGGATAATGCCATTGTGCATATGGCATAGATCCCGAATCGAACCAAACATCAATTAAGTCACTCTCTCGACGCATCGGCTGCCCCGAAGCAGATACCAATACAATCTCATCTACAATATTTTTGTGAAGATCAATTTTAGCGTAATTATCTTCTGAGTTGTTACCAACTTCAAAATCTTCAAAGATATCTTTATCCAAAACACCTGCCAATACCGCTTTGGCCATTTCTGCTTTCAACTCTTCAACCGAACCAATACAAATTTCTTCTTTACCATCTTCGGTACGCCAAATTGGTAAAGGAATACCCCAATAACGCGAACGCGATAAATTCCAATCGTTGGCATTGGCTAACCAGTTACCAAATCGCCCAGTACCCGTTGCTTTTGGTTTCCAATTGATGGTTTCGTTCAGTTCGAACATACGCTCTTTAACATCGGTCACTTTAACAAACCAAGAATCTAACGGATAGTATAAAATAGGTTTATCGGTTCTCCAACAGTTAGGGTAACTGTGCTTATATTTTTCAACCTTAAAGGCTTTGTTTTCTTCTTTTAGCTTAATTGCTAATTCGACATCTACCGAACGCTCTGGTGCCTCTCCCTCATTGTAGTATTCATTCTTTACGTACTTTCCTGCCAATGCTCCTATTTCTGGTCTAAAACGACCTTGTAAATCTACCAACGGCACTAAGTTTCCGTTTTCGTCCTTTACCAACATAGGAGGCACTTCTGGTGTTGCTTGTTTAGCAACCAAGGCATCATCGGCTCCAAATGTTGGTGCTGTATGCACAATTCCCGTACCGTCTTCGGTCGTTACAAAATCTCCTGAAATAACCCTAAAGGCATTTTCAGGATTATCATTTGGCAATGCATATGGCAATAGCTGTTCGTAAGTAATACCTACCAATTCACTTCCTTTAAATTCTTTAACAACATAAAAAGGAATCTTCTTGTCGCCTGCTTTGTAGTCTTGCAATGCCGATTGCTCTTCAACTGGTTTAAACTTACCGTCAAACTGCTTAGATAGTAATGGCTTCGCCAAAACAACCTTTATAGGCTCGAATGTATACTGGTTATACGTCTCAACCAACACATAATCAATCTTAGGCCCTACGGTTAGTGCTGTATTACTTGGAAGTGTCCAAGGGGTTGTCGTCCAAGCTAAAAAATGAATATCCCCTTCGTTTTGCAAAAAGTCGGGCAACGAAGCATTGTTAGCCTTAAATTGCGCCACAACTGTAGTATCGGTAACATCTTGATAAGTTCCGGGTTGATTTAACTCGTGCGAGCTTAATCCTGTACCTGCTTTTGGTGAATAGGGTTGGATGGTATAACCTTTGTAAAGTAAGTCTTTATTATAGATTTGCTTTAGTAGCCACCAAACACTTTCCATGTATTTAGGCTCGTAAGTAATATATGGATCGTCCATATCTACCCAATAACCCATTTTTTCGGTTAAATCATTCCAAATCCCAGTGTAACGCATCACCGCTTTTCTACAAGCTGCATTGTAGTCTTCAACCGAAATGATTTTTCCAATATCTTCCTTTGTTATACCTAACTCTTTTTCAACACCCAATTCAATTGGCAACCCATGCGTATCCCATCCTGCCTTGCGTTTTACTTGATATCCTTTTTGTGTTTTATAGCGGCAGAAAATATCTTTTATGGCTCTTGCCATAACATGGTGTATTCCCGGAAGGCCATTTGCAGAAGGAGGCCCTTCAAAAAACACAAAAGATTGGTTGCCTTCTCGTAATGTTACACTTTTTTCAAATATATTATTCTCTTGCCAATACTTTAGAATTTCTTCAGACGTTTTTGACAAGTCAAGTCCTTTATACTCAGGAAATTTAACACTCATGATATCAATATTCTAATCGAGCTGCGAAATTAATGAATTTTGATAAAATAGCGCGTATGGATTACCATAATTTAACGCCATTACAAGTGACTTAAGTGCCGAGTAATTTTTGAAGCCTGTCCTATTATTGAAAAGAACCGCAACAACACCCATCGTTGCAATAAAACAGAGAGATTACCTTGCTACAAACAACAACAAACATGAATCAACCACATCCTAAACTATAAACCCCACTAGATCCTCAATCTTAGAAACCAATTGAATTTTAATTACGGTATTTTTTAGAGATATTTTATTGTATTTGGATACAAAAATGGTAGAAAACCCGAGTTTTTCAGCTTCTAAAATACGCTGTTCCACACGTTGCACAGGACGAATCTCCCCAGAGAGACCGACTTCGGCTGCAAAGCAAATATCTTTTTGAAGTGCCACATCCTCATTAGAGGATAAAATGGAAGCAACCACAGCCAAATCGATTGCTGGATCATCAACCGTAATACCTCCCGTGATGTTCAAGAATACATCTTTAGCACCTAATCTAAAACCAGCTCGTTTTTCTAAAACAGCCAGTAACATATTTAATCGCTTTACATTAAAACCGGTAGCACTGCGTTGTGGCATACCATAAACAGCTGTACTTACTAAAGCTTGCACCTCTATCATTAAAGGGCGCATGCCTTCAAGTGTTGCCGCAATAGCATTTCCAGACAATTCTTCATCTTTTTTAGACACAAGAAGTTCTGATGGGTTTGTTACTTCCCGCAATCCTGAACCCCGCATCTCGTAAATTCCCAGCTCGTTAGTAGACCCAAATCGGTTTTTATGTGCTCTTAAAATACGAAATACATGGTTGCGATCACCTTCAAACTGCAAGACCGTATCGACCATGTGCTCTAATATTTTGGGTCCTGCAATATGCCCATCCTTGGTAATGTGTCCAATTAGCAAAACCGGTGTTGCCGTTTCTTTAGCAAACTTAATAAGCTCGGCAGTACATTCTTTTATTTGGGAAATACTCCCAGACGAAGACTCAATATAATCACTGTGCAAGGTCTGTATAGAATCCACAATAACAATATCTGGCCCTAAAGCTTCAATTTGCTTAAATATGTTTTGTGTTTTTGTTTCTGTTAAAATATAACAATTGTTATTATCGGGGTTAATGCGTTCGGCTCGCATTTTTATTTGCTTTTGACTCTCCTCACCCGAAACATATAGGGTTTTATACGGCAACTTTAATGAAATTTGAAGCAACAGCGTACTTTTCCCTATTCCAGGCTCTCCACCCAACAATGTTAAAGACCCTGGTACAATACCGCCTCCTAAAACACGATTAAACTCCCCATCCAGCGTATCCATTCTTGGTTCTTGGGACAAGTCGATGTCTTTAATTCGTAAAGGAACAGCCGCTCGTTTTACTGCTGACGTTGGCGATTTCCAATCATTCTTTTCGGCTTTTTGGATTACTTCTTCAACAATGGTATTCCATGCCTTACAAGCATTGCACTGCCCTTGCCATTTGGCATATTGCGTACCACAACTTTGACAAAAAAAAGTCGTTTTAACTTTTGCCATTAGTACCCGAAATCTTCTTTAATTAAGTCTGCCTTTTCCAACATTAAGTCTTTTGTAATACCTCCTATTTCATTAAGTGCATAGGCCGACTGATAAGTTCTCATAGCTTTTTTCGGCTCTCCTGTTTCTTCATAAAAACGTGCTAGGTAGTAATTCCCCAAAAGTGTTTCGGGATAGGCCTTTCGCGCCATTTTACCAAGCGCTTCGAAATATTCAAATTCTTCAAGCTTCTCAATAGCAGCTGCAATAGCTTTAAAATCGTTGACAAGAATTTGTTTATCAATACCAAATAACTCTTTAATTGTTTGATATTTTTCCTGAAGATAGGCCACTGGCGAAGTATCTAAATTAAGAATTGTTTCTTTGTATTCCTTTTTACTGATTGGTTGAAACACATAAAAAATACTCTCTATAGCTTTAGGTATAGCATGTGCAGGTACAGAATAATGGGAAGCCCCTTCGAAACTATCAAAGTTGTACAATACACTTTTATTACCTAAATCGGCCAAACTTTTGTTTAAGCCCCCTACTTCCTCTTTTATAAACTTAACGTCATTAGAACAGGTTGCTAAATAATAAAACACCTTCGTTTGCATTGCACTCAAGCGCTCAACAAGATAGTCTTGCATTTTTGGTGCCAACTCTGGACTAACAGACACATATCCCTGAAAAACAGGTTGCGCCTTCAGTAAAAAATAATTGATAAAATTAGCTGTTGCACCGTGACCCACAGCTACCCTGAAACTCTCAGTTCTGTAAGTACGTTCTATGTAAGGTATAAGCTCCATACCAACAAACTCAAAAAAGCGCGCTCCTTTTTCTATGGGTAATGAGTTTTGATCGGAATAGATACAGTCGTCTTCGCGATCGTCTATCTGGTTAACACCAACAACTATGGCTTCGGGCATATCTTCCCAATACGAGTAATAGTCTACATTACCAGCAACCGCCTCGAACAAATAATCTCCATCAAAAACAACGAACAAGGGATACTTTTTATCCTCATCATCATGATAACCTCTTGGCAATTGGATTTTAAGCTCGCGGGATTTTCCCAATTTAACGGATTCGATAGACTCGTATACAACCTGAGCCTCAGTAAGATTAAAAAAACAGAACAACAACAAAAAGCAGGCAATTGGTTTCATGTCTAATAAATTTGAGATTTATAATGCAAGGTATAAAATTAAGCCAACCTTTAAAAATAAAGCTTTTGATTCCTTAGGGCACTAATTGGATTATAAACGCTTCTTTCGGTTATAAACAGGCAAGTAAACTAAAGATAAGCCTCCAAAAACAATAATCATTAAGGTTTGTGATGCCCACATAATCCATCCAAACGCAATACTAGGGTCTTCCGAAATACCAAAAATAGAAAAGGCCAAAAAGACAGCTACAGGATACGAACCAATACCTCCATTGGTGGCTGCTATACTAAAACTTGCAGATATAAAACCAACTAAAACTACTCCTAGTGTAATCCCCTTTAACTCTACAACAGCAAATGTCGTTACATAAAACATAACCAGGTACATTGCCCAAATAAACAGGGTATGAAATATAAAAGGCCACTTTTTTTTCATTTTAAAAACACTCATAACGCCTTCTACCAAACCATTTACAAAACCCCGTATTTTAACTGCTATTTTTGAACTTCCAGTCTTTATATAACGTAAAAAGAAAATGATTGCACAAAAAAGTACTACTGCAGCTACACCTATTTTTATTGGATTAAATCTTTCGTTAAAAAAATTATAAATAAAATCGAATTGAAGAAACAGGGTTGTCACAATAATTATAAGCATAACCATTAGATCTGCAATGCGCTCGGCTACGATGGTCCCAAATCCCTTTTCGAAAGGCACCTCCTCGTAATTCGTTAATATAGACGCTCTTGCTACTTCCCCAGCCCTAGGAATTGTATAGTTTATTAAATAGGCTGCAAAAACAGCCATCACACTGTTTCCTAACCTAATCTTATACCCCATTGGCTCTAACATAAACAACCAACGGTAAGCCCGCGACAAATGACTAAGAAAGCCAAAGATCATGCCCAAAACAATCCATTTATAATCGGCTTTTTTTAGATATACATACAATTCTTCCAACGAAACCTTAGACAGCGAATACCACACTAAAAAAACTCCCAAAAGCAATGGGAGTAAAATTTTTAATGTTCTTTTTATCTTCGGATTCAAAAAATTATTTTAACAAATTTGTCGCTTCATCGGGGAAGACCAAAGACGGTTTAAAGACCTTGGCCGCTTCAATATCCATAAATGCATAGGTTATTAAAATCAAGGTATCTCCAACCGAAACTTTCCTAGCCGCTGCCCCATTTAGTGTTATTTCCCCACTATTTCTAGGTCCAGGTATACAATACGTTTCCAAGCGCTCTCCATTGTCGTTATTAACAATTTGAACCTTTTCTCCTTGAATAATATTGGCAGCGTCCATCAAATCCTCATCAATAGTAATACTACCAATGTAATTTAACTCTGCTCCAGTACATTTTACTCTGTGAATCTTAGATTTTACTACTTGAATTTGCATATGGCAAAGATAATTAATTTAAAGCGATATTATCTATTAGTCTAATATCATCTGCGTATACCGCTATAAAGGCTCTGTATGATTTTTTATTCGTTTTTTCTTCTACGGGTTTTAAAGTATTGGTATCTGCTATAATAAAGTACTCCAACCTTAACAAGTCTTGTTTAGAAAACTGACTTTCAACCCATTTCACCACTTCACTAGCACTTTCTATGCCAAATTTATCCTTGGCAGCTAATAAAGTTTTATATATAAAAGGCGCTACTTCTTTATACTCAGGTTTTAATCGCACATTGCGAGAACTCATTGCCAAACCATTAGTTTCACGATATATTTCGCAACCAATTATGGCAACTGGAATGTTATTTTTTTCGACTAGCTTCTTTATTATTTGCAACTGCTGAAAATCCTTCTCACCAAAATAAGCTTTATGTGGCTTTATAATTTCGAAGAACCGCTTCACAATGGTTCCCACACCGTCAAAATGTCCTGACCTGAATTTGCCTTCCATTTCATATTCCAGTCCATCAAAATCAAATTTTTGAGATATGGTGTTGCCTTCGTAAATATCTTCTACACTTGGAGCGTAAACTAAAATACGTTCTCTGTCAACTTCCTCTAACAATGCAACATCGTGTTTCAAAGTTCTAGGATATTTTTCTAAATCATCTTGATTGTCAAACTGTGTCGGGTTTACAAAAACACTCACAACAACAATGTCGTTATCGTCCAAAGCTCTTCTCACCAAAGCCAAATGACCTTCATGCAACGCGCCCATGGTAGGCACTAAACCTACTGTAAGCTGTCTCTCTTTTAATACCTCAACAGCATTGCTAATACGCTGTCTCTCTGAGTAAACTTCCACTTTTTAATAAAAAATTAACGGGTGCAAACTTAATATATTAAGGTGACTCTGCATAAATTTTTGTACTTTTGCGTGTTTTTTATTGAGAATTTTACTGAATCGACGCATTTATGCAACAAGCTAAATAGTACGAATTCGAAAAAAACAAATAAAACAGCATGTTGTATACGACCATTAAAAGTCAACAAAATCTAACATATGAAAGATAAGAGGATATTGTACGTATCATCTGAAGTAGTTCCTTATTTACCTGAAACCGAAATTTCATCCATGTCGTTTGAAGCACCTAGATTGGTAAATCAACAAGGTGGACAAATAAGGATATTCATGCCTCGATACGGAAATATTAATGAACGTAGACACCAATTACACGAAGTAATAAGACTATCTGGCATAAACCTAGTAATCAACGACTTAGACATGCCTTTAATCATTAAAGTAGCTTCAATTCCTAAAGAACGCATTCAAGTTTATTTCATTGACAACGATGAGTACTTCAAAAGAAAAGCAACTTTAACCGATGAAGACGGCTCATTGTTTTCTGACAATGACGAACGCGCTATTTTCTTTGCCAAAGGCGTAATAGAAACCGTAAAGAAATTAAACTGGGCTCCAGATGTTATTCATATTCATGGTTGGTTAGCTGCTTTACTACCGCTTTACCTAAAGGAATATTACAATGGTGAACCTTTGTTCAATGAAAGTAAAATAGTTACCTCTATATACAATCAAAGCTTTGAAGACACGTTAAACAAGGACATGTTTAACAAAATAAAATTTGACAATATTGACGAAACAGCTTTTAAGGATTTATCAGAACCATCCTACACCAACTTAATGAAAGTTGCTATTGATTATTCTGATGCGCTGACAATAGGTTCTGAAGTTATTCCAGAAACATTAAAAACCTATTTAGAGGCATCTAGCAAACCTGTTTTGGAATATAAAAGCAAAGATGAGTTTGGCGATGCCTATACAAATTTTTTAAACACCCAAGTTTTAAGCTAAGTCCATTTTCGCTACACATTTAAGATATGAAAAAGATATTTAAAGCCCTTAAATTTACCTGCTTATCACTCTTTACAACATTGTGTTTTGTTGCCTGTGATAAAGAATTTGTTAATGTAAAAAGCAATGTTATTGGAGAAGAAAATGCCAATTTTAACACAGACAACAACTCAATCCCTATACTCGCTTACAACAAAAAGCTTAGCGCTTTACAGATAAATAATTTATCTGCCAACTTATTTGGTGTATATAACGATCTTGCTTACGGAAGTACTACCGCCAGCATTGTCACCCAAGTAGTACCGAACTCTTTCAATCCGGACTTTGGAGAAAACCCAGAAATAGAATCGGTTATTTTAAGAATCCCTTATTTTAGCAAACCTGATGGCACCGACAATGAAGGCAACACAACATACAGCATTAAAGACTCATTGTTTGGCAATGCAAACGCTCCTATCAAACTATCAATTTACCAAAACAATTATTTCTTAAGGGACTTTAATCCAGATTCCGAAGGGGCACAAAACTATTTTTCAAACGGAAATAGTGGCAATGAAACGGATAATTTTGCACTTACCGAAAATGCAACCATTAATTTTGATGAGTACAAGGGAGAACTTCTTTATAAAGATGAAAACTTCACCCCAAGTAGTGAGGTAATCGTAGTAACAACAGGAGAAGGAGATGACGAAACCTCCGAAAGACTAACCCCTTCAATACGCGTTCCTTTAGACAAAGCGTTTTGGGAAACACTAATATTTGACAAAGAAGGCCAACCGGAATTAAGTAATTCCAATAACTTTAAAAATTATTTCAGGGGTCTACACATAAAAGCAGAAGCTACAGGAGATAATGGCAACATGGTGCTTTTAGACCTAGGATCAACAGACAGCAGCATAACCATTAATTACACTAAAGACTCTACTGTAGAAGGCGAAAGAGTTGATGCTACTTATGTCTTAAAGTTTTCGGAAAATCGCTTGAACACAATTATCAATAAATACGATCAGGTTACATTAACCAACGGCAACACAGAAACAGGCGATGATAAACTTTATTTAAAAGGCGCCGAAGGTAGTATGGCCGTAGTTGAGTTATTTAGTGGAGAAGCAGAATATAAAGACGAAAATGACAATGTTTCTATTCTTCCAGCAATAGATGCCTTTAAAAAGACCTATAGGAAACTAGATGAAAACGGCGATTATATTAAAGAGAATGATAAGTATGTATTAAAAAAACTTATCAACGATGTACAATTGGTTATTTACGAGGATGAAAACATGCCGACACCTCCTCCTGTTGATGATAAAGACTACCACCATGCCGATAGAATTTATGCATTCGATATAAAAAATGATTTGCCAACTATTGATTATCTAATAGACCAAACTGATGATCCTTCTAATCCTTTCAACTCTAAACTTATCAGTTTAGGGAGGCGTTTTAAGGATGATAACGGGCGGGCTAAATATAAAATTCGTCTTACTGAACATATTAAGAATATTTTACTAAGAGACTCCACTAATACAAAGCTTGGCTTAGTACTTTCAACAAACGTTACTGCCACCCAAAATGCAGAAATACTAAACAGTGAGGACGATGTAAAAAACATCCCTGCAGCAGCATTTTTAACCCCTAGAGGCACGATTTTACATGGAACTAAAGAAAGTGTTCCCCAAGATAGAAGAATGCGATTAGACGTCTTTTTCACTAAGCCCAAATAAAAATACAACTTACTTATGTGTGGAATTGTTGGTTATATAGGTCATAGAGAGGCCTACCCTATCATTATTGAAGGTTTAAAACGTTTAGAATACCGCGGTTACGACAGTGCCGGAATTGCTTTATTTGATGGTTCAAACCTTAAGATATCAAAAACCAAAGGCAAAGTAGCCGATCTGGAAAACCGTTCAAACGAAACAATAAGTACTAATGGCCATATAGGCATTGGTCATACAAGATGGGCAACACACGGTATTCCTAACGATGTTAACTCCCACCCACACTGTTCCAACACAGGAGAACTTGCCATTATACATAATGGTATTATAGAAAATTACGAATCCCTTAAAAAAGAACTAATCTCTAGAGGATATACATTTAAATCGGATACAGATACCGAAGTACTTGTAAATCTTATTGAAGATGTTAAACAAAAGGAAAACGTTAAACTCGGCAAAGCCGTTCAAATAGCACTAAACCAAGTAATAGGTGCATATGCCATTGCCGTATTTGACAAAAACAGACCTCAAGAAGTTGTTGTAGCGCGTTTAGGCAGTCCATTAGCAGTAGGTATCGGTGATAACGAATTTTTTATTGCCAGCGACGCGTCGCCTTTTATAGAATACACTAAAAACGCCATCTATTTAGAAGATGAAGAAATGGCCATCGTTAGATTAGGCAAAGACATAAAAGTTCGGAAAATAAAAGATGATTCCTTAGTAGACCCTTACATACAAGAGCTACAAATTAACCTTGAGCAAATAGAAAAGGGAGGCTATGAGCATTTTATGCTTAAGGAAATACACGAACAACCTAAAGCCATAACAGACACTTACAGAGGGCGCCTTTTAAAGAATGAAGCGCTTATAAAAATGGCTGGCATTGAAGACAACTTAAATAAGTTGCTTAATGCCAATCGCATTATTATTGCTGCTTGTGGTACTTCATGGCATGCAGGATTGGTAGCTGAATACATTTTTGAAGACTTGGCAAGAATCCCAGTAGAGGTAGAATATGCATCAGAATTTAGATATCGAAATCCTGTTATTACAGAGAACGATGTCCTTATAGCCATTTCCCAATCGGGAGAAACAGCCGATACACTAGCTGCTATAAAATTGGCAAAATCTAAAGGAGCCTTTGTATTTGGTGTTTGCAATGTTGTTGGTTCTTCTATCGCCAGAGAAACCCATGCAGGTGCTTACACTCATGCTGGCCCAGAAATTGGAGTGGCATCAACCAAAGCATTTACAACCCAAGTTACAGTATTAACTTTAATGGCCTTACGTCTTGCAAAAGCTAAAGGCTGCATTTCTAACTCCGATTTTCATCGCCATTTGTTAGAATTAGAACTCATTCCCCAGCATGTAGAAAATGTGCTTAAATTGGATAACCATATTAAATTGATTGCCGACACCTACAAGCACTCCAATAACTGCTTATATTTAGGAAGAGGCTATAATTTCCCAGTTGCTCTAGAGGGTGCTTTAAAATTAAAAGAGATTTCATACATTCATGCAGAGGGCTACCCTGCAGCAGAAATGAAACACGGCCCTATCGCCTTAATTGATGAGAACATGCCAATTGTAGTTATAGCAACAAAAAGGGGACATTATGAAAAAGTAGTGAGCAACATACAAGAGATCAAATCCCGTAAAGGAAAGATCATCGCTATTGTTACTAAAGGAGACACAACTGTTAAAGAACTTGCAGACCACGTTATAGAAGTTCCAGAAACCCTAGAAGCTTTATCTCCTTTACTAAATACAATTCCGCTTCAGTTACTATCTTACCATATAGCTGTGCTATTGGGCAAGAATGTAGACCAACCTCGTAATTTAGCAAAGTCAGTTACGGTAGAGTAATTTTTAGTTCCATACACCCCCAAAATATTATTATGCCAAGCATAAAAGCGTGCATAATATCTTACTTTTTGTATTTTTGTTGATACAATTTGTTTGATTTACGCGTATTTTATTATGCATGCATAATTTTTTTTATATTTTTATGTTCGCCTTAAGTGTATATTATTATTTTGAAATTGACTAATTCTATAAATAAATGAAAACTATTCTCCCCATTTTAACATTATTTTTTAGCACATTTTGCTTTTCCCAGACCTCTGTAACTGGCTCTGTTATAGACGATAATAACCAACCGATTCCAGGTGTTAATATTGTTATAGTTGGTACTTCAACAGGTACTGTTTCAGATTTTGACGGAAACTTTAGCTTGACAACAAATGAAACACCTCCCTTTTCGATTCAGGCAAGTAGTGTTGGATTTGAAACTGTAATTCAAGAAGTAACAGCAAATAATCAAACTGTAAACTTCGTATTAAATGAAGGCAACAAACTAGACGAAATTGTTATTTCGGCTTCTAGATCACCCGAAAGTGTTAGGGAATCTCCTGTAACTATTGAACGATTCGATTTAAAAGACATCAAATTTGCTTCCTCTCCAAATTTCTATACTAGTTTAGAGAATTTAAAAGGTGTAGATGTTCATCAAGGCAGTTTAACCTTTAACTCTGTAAACACACGCGGATTTGCTACCTATGCCAACACACGTTTTGTTCAATTAGTAGACGGAATGGATAATGCTCTACCGGGATTAAACTTTGCTTTAGGTAACATTCTTGGCCTTAGCGAACTTGATATTAACAGTGTTGAAATATTACCAGGGGCATCTTCGGCTCTGTATGGAGCAAACGCTTTTAATGGCATACTATTTATGACCAGCAAAAATCCTTTCGATTACCACGGTGTAAGCGCCTACTACAAAACAGGATTGACCGTGCAGGATGAAGCAGGAGACAATCAGTTTCATGATTTTGGTATTCGAGCAGCACATGTTTTTAGTGATAAGTTTGCCGCAAAAGCTTCATTCTCCTATATGAGAGGTACCGATTGGTATGCTTCAGACGACAACCAATATAATTTGGGACCTGTTGGAACTGCAGACGCTATACTTCCTTTTAGGTCGGGACCAGCTCATGACGGACTAAACATATATGGTGATGAAGTATCTCTAGCAGCCAATGGACTAAACTTGAACCAAGTAGCCCAACAATTGGAAGCTGGCGGCATACTACCTCCAGGTGCCAGTATGTTAGTTCCTGAAGTTAATGTTGCCCGCACTGGGTACAGAGAATCCGATTTAACAGACTATAAGGCAGAAAGTATAAAAGCGTATTTCACCCTAAACTACAGGCCTTTTGGTGACAATACTGAAATTGTGCTAAGCTCAAAAATAGGCAAAGGTTCTTCTATTTACCAAGGCTCTAACAGATATGCCATCAAGGATTTTGATTTACAGCAGCACAAATTAGAATTTAAGGGTGATAACTTTTTTTTAAGAGGCTACACAACAATCGAAAACGCAGGCGATTCATACGATATGCGTTTTACAGGGATTAACATGAACAAAGTTGGAGCCACACAGTGGTTTGGAGCTTATGCTGCAGCCTATGCACAAGGAGCAGGACAAATACTGGCCGGAGGGGGAAACCCAAATGACCCCGTCACACAATCTCAGATACATGATGGCGCTAGGACTTTTGCAGATGCTAACTTTACACCACAGCCAGGAAGTCCTGAGTTTAAAGCCCTTTTTAACAAGGTTACTTCTGACCCCGATGTGACTACTGGATCGAAATTAGTCGATAATACCAAAATGCATATTGGAGAAGGAAATTACAACTTTAAAGACCTGTTGAACAACGTAATCGATTTGCAAATTGGAGGTTCCTACAGAGAATATTCGCTAAACTCCAGCGGTAGTGTTTTTACCGATTATGATGGCTCTATAGATTACCACGAATATGGTGCTTATATTCAAGGTATAAAAAAATTAATGGACGATCGTTTAAAAATAACGGCTTCACTTCGTCTTGACAAAAATGAATTTTTTGACCCAAGGCATTCACCAAGACTTTCTTTAGGTTATTCGGCCGGAGAGAACAAAGAACATAATTTTAGAGCTTCCTTTCAAACAGGTTTTAGAAACCCACATACGCAAGCTCTGTTTATTGGCTTTGATGTAAGCAGGGCTATCCTAGTAGGTGCCGCACCAGACAATTTAGACAGGGATTTACCCAATACAGATTTAACAGGAAGAGATGCCTACTTTAATTCTTATACCCTTTCTTCAGTACAGGCTTTCCAAGCTAGTGGCGGCACAACACAGTTAATGCCCGTTCAAGGCACTGGCATAACGCCGCTAGTTGAACAAGAAAAAGTTACTGCATTTGATGTTGGCTATCGTGGCAAGCTAGGAATTTTCACTGTAGACTTCAATGCCTACTATAGCACCTATAACAACTTTATAGCTGAAAAACTTGTAGTTACTCCAAAAACAGGGTCTGTAAGTGATATGACTGGTGTACTTGATGTTGCTGGAGGAAATGTTCAAATTTTCAATGTATTTACAAACTCATCAGCAGACGTTAATTCTTATGGGGGTGTTGTTGGTCTTTCAACAAAAATAGCTAAAGACTATAATTTTGGAGTTAATTATACTTATGCCAAATTAGATTTCGACCAATCATCAGATCCAGATTTCAGCGCTGGTTTCAATACGCCAGAACACAAAATAAAGGTATCCTTAGGAAATCCCCAACTATTCAAAAATTTTGGTTTTAACATTAATGCACGTTGGAGTGATGAATATTTATGGCAAGCAAGTATTGCTAACGCTGTTATACCCTCGAGAACAGTTGTTGATGCCCAAATAAACTATACAATACCATCTATGAAATCGGTATTTAAAATTGGAGGCACTAATTTAGGAGGAAAAGAATTTCAAAGTGCAGTAGGTTCGCCTTTTATTGGCTCCCAATATTTTATTTCCTGGACGATCAACAATTAACTTAATTTCTCTATTTAGTATACCTTTAAATAACAATCATAAAACACCTTGAAATTCAAGGTGGTTTTTTATATCAAAAAAGCTTTAAAAACAACTTTCTTTTTAAATTAAAAAATATATCTTTGCACGCGAAAACCAAAACTGTTTTCGTACAATTAAATTGCATAATATTAAACACATAAGTAATGTCTAAAGTTACAGGTAAAGTTGCACAAATAGTAGGTCCGGTTATCGATGTTGAATTCGGTTCTGGTTCTGAACTTCCAAAAATTTACGATTCATTAGAAATTAAAAGACCTGACGGTTCTGTTTTAGTACTAGAAGTACAATCTCATATTGGTGAGGATACTGTTCGTACTATTGCTATGGATTCATCTGATGGTTTAAGTAGAGGTACCGAAGTTACTGCAACTGGTGCGCCAATACAAATGCCAATTGGAGATGATGTTTATGGTCGTTTGTTTAATGTTATTGGAGATGCAATTGATGGTCTTGGTAACTTACCAAAAACTGGAGAAGCAGGTCTGCCAATTCACCGTCAAGCTCCAAAATTTGAAGAATTATCAACGTCAACTGAAGTTTTATTTACAGGTATTAAAGTAATCGACCTTATTGAACCTTACGCAAAAGGAGGTAAGATTGGATTATTTGGTGGTGCTGGTGTAGGTAAAACAGTATTAATTCAGGAGTTGATTAACAATATTGCTAAAGGTCACGGTGGTTTATCTGTATTTGCAGGTGTTGGAGAAAGAACTCGTGAAGGAAATGACCTTTTAAGAGAAATGTTAGAGTCTGGTATTATTAGATATGGTGATGACTTTATGCACTCTATGGAAGAAGGTGGTTGGGATTTATCTAAAGTTGATAAATCTAAGATGAAAGAATCGAAAGCTACTTTCGTATTCGGACAGATGAATGAGCCTCCGGGAGCACGTGCACGTGTAGCCTTATCTGGTTTAACTATTGCTGAATATTTCCGTGATGGCGCTGGAGACGGACAAGGAAAAGATGTACTTTTCTTCGTAGATAACATTTTCCGTTTTACACAAGCTGGATCTGAGGTATCGGCATTATTAGGTCGTATGCCTTCTGCGGTAGGATACCAACCTACGCTAGCGACAGAGATGGGTGCGATGCAAGAACGTATTACTTCTACCAAGAAAGGTTCGATTACATCTGTACAAGCGGTTTACGTACCTGCGGATGACTTAACAGACCCTGCGCCAGCAACAACGTTTGCCCACTTAGATGCAACAACAGTATTATCGCGTAAGATTGCCGAGCTTGGTATTTACCCTGCGGTAGATCCGTTAGATTCTACCTCTCGTATTTTAACTGCTGACATCTTAGGAAATGAACATTACGATTGTGCACAACGCGTAAAAGAGTTATTGCAACGTTATAAAGAATTACAAGATATTATTGCCATCCTTGGTATGGAAGAACTTTCTGAAGAGGACAAAATGGCTGTAGGTCGTGCTAGACGTGTACAACGTTTCTTATCACAACCTTTTCACGTTGCTGAGCAGTTTACAGGTATACCAGGAGTATTGGTAGACATTAAAGAAACGATAAAAGGATTTAACATGATTATGGATGGTGAATTAGATCACTTACCAGAAGCAGCGTTTAACCTTAAAGGAACTATCGAAGAAGCTATTGAAGCTGGAGAAAAAATGTTAGCTGAAGCTTAAAATAGTATACAGTTTGCAGTAGCAGTTTGCAGTAATGCAACTGTGTACTGATACTGAATACTTAATACTGATAAAATATGTATTTAGAAATTGTATCACCGGAAGCAACTTTATTTAGCTCAGAAGTAGACTCTGTGGTTGTACCTGGAGTTAATGGCGAGTTTGAAATGTTAAAAAATCACGCTCCCATTGTTTCTCTTTTAAAATCAGGAACAATTAAAATAAAAACGCATAGTCAAAGTCATTTGGAATTTGACGATTTGCATGCAAGATTGGTTCCCCATAATGATGACAAGAAGATTTTGACGGTTAAGATTGATTCTGGTACTATAGAGATGAAAGACAATAAAGTTATTGTTTTAGCCGACTAAAAACTTTAAGCTTAGAATATATAAAATCGTCTAGAAGTAACTTTCTAGACGATTTTCTTTTTTTGGCCACCCAGACTTTTTTCACATCAAGTTTAACCGTTGAAAAAACACCTCTTTATAACGGTTACCAATAGCAATCTTATGGTTATTGATATACACATGGTTGTTTTCAATTTTATTAATTTCAGAAATATTAACCATATAGGATTGATGCACTCTTACAAACTGTGATGCCGGTAATTTAGCAACTAACTCCGTAAAGGTCATACGAGGTGAAAACACCTTATCTTTAGTAGTAATATCTAAATAATTACCAGCCCCTTTAACAAACAAAATAGCTTTAAACTCAACTTTTATGTTTTTAAAGCCATCTTTAATAAAAAAGAATGGATTGTGTTGTTTTAAACTTGCTAAGCGTTCTTCTACTTTATGGATTGCTATTTGAAAACGATCAAATTCAAATGGCTTTAACAGATAATCAACCGCATTGTAAGCATAGCTATCCACAGCAAACTTACTATAGGCTGTGGTAAAGATAATCTGGGGCTTAAATTGTAATCCATCCAGTAATTCCAAACCAGACACGTGCGGCATATTGATGTCCAGAAACATTAGGTCGACGGGGTTCTGCTTTAAAAAGCCCAAAGCATCCTGCGCATTATAAAAATGGGCAATAAGCTCTAAACCATCTACTTTAGAAACATGATGTTGAATAACCTGTATGGCTTTGGGTTCGTCGTCTATGGCAATGGCTGTTATCATTAATTGTTCATTTGTCATCGCGATGAGGAACGACGTGGCAATATCTTGGTTATGGGTTTCAAAACTAACAGATTACTTCGTTGCTTCGCTCCTCGTAATGACGTTTATATTTTTGGTTAAACATTATTTTGTTTTAATACTAATGCTCACAGAAAATATATTATTCTCTTTAAGCACTTCTAAAGTATGCTTTTTGGGATAGACCAACTCTAGGCGTTGCCTGGCATTTGCAATACCAATGCCAAACCCCTGCTCTTTATAGTAGGTTTTAAAAGCCTCATTATAACTGTTTACACATTCAAAACTAATGGTATTACCATTACAAACAACCGATACTTTTAAAGAAGATGGTGCCGATGGGTCTATGCCATACTTAAAAGCATTCTCCACAAAGGGAATAAGTAACCCCGGACTTATACTATGCCGTTCAATATTGGTAAATTGGGTCTCTATTTGCGGCTCTACGGCACAACGCAACTTTTGAATAGCAATATAATCTTTTAAATAGCTTATTTCATGATCCAACGGAATAAAATCTTTGTTTATATCTTCCTGCATATAGCGGATAAGACTCGCTAATTTAGCAGTACTCTCGGCAGTTCTATCTGCCTTTTCCTCAAGCGCTGTGGCGTACAAGGTATTTAAAGTGTTAAACAAAAAATGAGGGTTAACCTGCGATTTTAGGAGTTGAAGTTCAGAATCTTTGGCGCCGAGTTTTAAAGCGAAGAGTTTTTCTTTGGATATGATTTTTATTCGGAAGTAGCCGTAGATGAACGATAAGAAAAGAATAAGCAATAAACTACCTGCTAAAAAAAACAAGAACTGTACAATATCTTCACTAGTGTTAAAGTGTAAAGGATGATTAAGGCAAGCGTAAACGGAAACCAAATAAAATACTGATAACAATAGTAATGTCCCATAATACTTTTGCTTATCATATTTTGTAAGCAATGACACAGCATAAAAAGCATGAAAATAAAAAACAGCAATTACAATTAAAAAAACCAAAGCTGCCTGCGGCTGCCCTTCAGAAATTATAAAAACCAATAAAAATCCAACAACTATAAAGTTTACAAAAAACTCCAAGAAATTTAGTTTGCCTTTTTTATCTAAAAAAAGGGCAGTATATAAGTAGTTTGTAAAAACTAATACAATGATTGGTACAATTATTATAACCAAAAAAACAATCATGTTTTGGCTGTAACGAACATAATCTCTGGCAAGTTCGTCTTTAAAATTAAATATTTCAAAAATTATAAAAGCAAGCAAACATCCTATACACCAAAACCTATATGTGGTGATTTGTTTATTAAAGTATTTAGGCAACAAAACGATAGAGTGAATAAAAAATACCGTAGCAGCAGCCAAAATTAAGTAACTGATTTTCCTAGAAATAGTCGTGTAGAAAACAGGGAAATCAGGTGTTGCGAAAACAATAGTGCAAGCAAAAACTACTAAAAAAGTAATATTCCACGTTATTTTTTTGGTATTATCTTGATAAAGTGTCATCATAATTTTCTTTGTTTAGAAGGATATCTAAATTCTTGTACAATGTTTCTTGTTCTAGAATAACAGCAGGGGCGTTATAATTTATATACTGCTCACCAGTATTTACGAGTATTCGGTATGGAAAAAACAGTTTAGCATCTTTGGCTTTTATATGTTCTCTAATGTCAGTTATTAATTTTGGGGAAGCTAAAAAATGATAGCCTTTAATTTGATATTGTTGTATGGTTTTTTTCCACTTTCTTATATCATCTGCCTTTCTGTTAGAATCGGTGTTAGGATAATCTACAAATACAATTTTTACATTTTTGTCATTATAATTGTCATACAAACTATTTAATCCGGACACGTAATTTTCAAATTTGATTATGTCTTTTACTAAAGTAGTCTTTCCATTTGTAAGATGGTTTAGCTGAGCGGAATCCTTTTTTCGCTGCTGAAGATCCTTTTCGTTTTTTTCGGCTAATTTTAGGGTTAATTCCTCAATTCTCTTTTCATAGTCTTTGCGCCCAAACCAAACAGGTACATTTTTTAAAGGTTCCCAAACAGTTATGTATAAAATGCTGTTTTGTAGTTTGGGATGGTTGATAATTTGATCAAGTGAATTATAATTAGAATAATCTTCAATTAATACAATATCATCAGTGCCATTAAATTTCACCTCATAGGGATAGGTAAGTGCATATCCAATAGCAGTAAAAAAGCTAATAATTCCAATGATTTTTACTAGGTCTTTAATCATCTTTTTTAAAATTATAAGTTGTATTTTTCTATGAGTTTATCATTCAATTCACCATTTGGATATTTCAATATAGTTTTTAAAATCAATTCTTCAACAGCTTCTTCATTTTTAATAGTTTTTATCATTTCTTTTCTATTGGTTTGAGGCTGCAATAAATAATTTGTAATAAAATAGTAGACGGATTTTTCAGGAAAGTTTTTTATGGCAGTTCTAATTTTATTTATATCATATTCATAATACCTTTGGTAAGATTTATTCTTAATATTCAATTTAAAATTTAAGTAAAGAGGTAAAAATTTATTGTAAGATTCACTTATTAATGTTTCAATATTGATGTTTTCATTATCAAACTCAATGATGTCCATTATTTCTTGAGGAATTTCATTTGTATAAAAAACATTCATCTCTTTTTCTTTTGTTAGCATCAAAAATCTCAAAAACTCTTTTTTTATGCTAAATTCAATTTCGGCATAGATATAATTGTAAAATGTAGGAGAGAGCTTATTTTTATTTTTTTCTAACTCATCTAAAAAATTTCTTCTTATTTTTTTAAGACTAATAATAGCTTTATCTATAGGCAAAGTTTTATAAATATCTAATCTGTTGTCTATCTTGTTATCTAATGAAAAAGATTTTTGAAAATACTCATTTTGAAATGTATTCTCTCCTAAAAAACTAATACTTGTTTTTTGAGTGGCTTCTAATGTGTTATCTTTAGAAACTTCAACCCCTGTTTCTCTGTACTTTTTAGCCATCTGTGGAGTTAATTTAGAGATACTCCAATTTCTTTCCAATTCTATGTTTAGTGTTCTGTTGGGTTCTAACAAAAAGGTTGTAGTTCCGTAAGTATAAAATTTTTCACATTGATTATAAAAATATTGATCTGTTAAATTATTATAGAGTAAGTGTTCTTTATTTAGTTTGGCATTTTGCTCACTCATAAACAATTGGACAACAAAAGGCTTGTCTATATTTTTAAACTCAAAACTAAATGTACTGTCTTTAGAAACTATTTGATGCTTTAATTCACTTAAATGTGGCGAATGGAAAGGCATTGTTTGTAAGTAGATTGTGTCTGTTGGCCAAAAATGTACTTTCCCTTTAATAGCAGTTATGCTTTCTTGGGCTGTAGCATTAATGGCCAATAAGATTAAAAGAAAAACATGTAATAGTAATTGTTTCATAATATATGATTTAAATTTTCACACATCAAACCTACAATCACTTTAAACCATTAAAAAAACAATGTTATGGATATTACATATCATGGTATAAAACTAACTTTTAAAGTTAAATTTATAAGGCAACGCTACACGTTTATTGGGCATAATACTTATTTTTGCTAAAAAATCATCGGAGCATGAGCGCGACAAGACACAACTGGACTAAAGAAGAAATTCTGGAGATATATAACAAGCCGTTTATGGAATTGCTTTACGAAGCCGCAACGGTACACAGGTTACACCACGACCCTAATGTGGTTCAAGTAAGTACTTTGTTATCCATTAAAACTGGTGGTTGTTCGGAAGACTGTGGGTATTGTCCGCAAGCAGCACGTTACCATACCAATATTGAAGGTAACGACCTCATGTCTGTACAACAAGTAAAAGCTCAGGCTCTACGCGCTAAAGAAAGTGGAAGTTCTCGTGTATGTATGGGAGCGGCTTGGCGAAATGTAAAGGATGGTGAAGAGTTTGACCAAGTACTCGAAATGGTACGCTCCATTAACAAATTGGATATGGAAGTATGTTGTACCTTGGGCATGCTTACAGAGAACCAGGCCAAACGCCTTGCTGAGGCCGGACTGTATGCTTATAATCATAATTTAGACTCCTCGGAAGAATATTATAAAGAAGTGATCTCAACCCGAGGGTATCAGGATCGTTTAGACACTATCGACAATGTACGCAAAACAAATGTAACGGTTTGTAGTGGCGGCATTATTGGTATGGGAGAAAAAACAGAAGACCGTGCAGGCATGTTAGTTGCTTTGTCGACATTAAACCCACAACCGGAATCGGTACCTATTAACGCTTTAGTTGCAGTAGAAGGAACACCTTTAGAAGACCAAAAACCGGTATCTATTTGGGACATGGTACGCATGGTAGCTACTACACGTATTGTTATGCCAGAAACGCAGGTAAGATTGAGTGCTGGACGCACCCAAATGACCCGTGAGGGACAGGCGATGTGCTTTTTTGCTGGTGCTAATTCCATCTTTGCAGGAGACAAATTGTTAACAACACCTAATCCTGATGTGAACGAAGACATGAAAATGTTTGAATTATTAGGTTTAAATCCGCAAAAACCTTTTACAAAGAAAGTGCAGCCACAAACAGTAGAGGCTAACGATTCACAATACCAAGCTCTAGGTGAAAAACCTAAATGGACACGTCCAGATCATACCATTGAGCGTAATGAACTTGCTAAAGAAAAAGCGAAAACGCTAAAATAGTTTACATCCTAAAAACTCAACTATTTAGGTATATTCTGAAAATAAGTTAACGGTAAAACACTATTTTAAATTACATAACGTTTTCTTAACTTTGGTTAACTAAATTTATCGATATTGCCTCTAAACTTACAAGATGTACCTCGCGTAAAAACCATTACCAAAGAGGACTTTATAAAGCACTACTTTAAACCGCAAAAACCAGTGGTTATTGAGCGTTTTATTGAAGACTGGCCTGCTTTTTCGAAATGGAACTTAGACTACATGAAAGCCATTGCGGGAGAAAAGATTGTGCCACTTTACGACGATAGACCTGTAGATTACAGGGATGGTTTTAATGAGCCCCATTCCAAAATGAAAATGGCCAATTACATAGACTTGTTAAAGAGCGAACCTACTAAATACCGCATTTTCCTTTGGAACATTCTTAAAGAAGTTCCGCAACTTCAAAAGGACTTTTCCTTTCCAGATTTTGGCCTTAAACTCATGAAAGGACTTCCCATGTTGTTTTTTGGAGGACGCGATTCGCATACATTTATGCATTACGACATCGATCTGGCAAATATTTTTCATTTTCATTTTGAGGGGAAGAAATCATGTATTCTTTTTGACCAGGATCAAAACGATTATTTATACAAGATACCGCACTCGTTAATTACACGAGAAGATATCGATTTTAATAATCCTGATTTTAAAAAATGGCCTTTATTAGCAAAAGCAAAAGGATATAAAGCAGAACTAAACCACGGAGAAATACTTTACATGCCCGAAGGGTATTGGCATTATATGCGCTACATAACGCCAGGTTTTTCCATGAGCTTACGCGCCATTTCCAGAAATCCAAAACGTTTTGCTATGGCTATTTACAACATTGTTATTATGAGAAATTATGATAATGCGATGCGCCGCTTAAAAGGTCAGAAATGGATAGATTGGAAAAACGAACAGGCTATCATTAGAGCGCATAAGACTTT
The DNA here is from genome assembly GCF_039539345.1 of Snuella lapsa. Classification (NCBI taxonomy): domain Bacteria; kingdom Pseudomonadati; phylum Bacteroidota; class Flavobacteriia; order Flavobacteriales; family Flavobacteriaceae; genus Snuella; species Snuella lapsa. The sequence goes on from NZ_BAABCY010000019.1 coordinate 63,959, forward strand.
CAAATAAAACTTAAACTTTTAAAAATAAAAATACGTGAAAAAGACAATCTTAATTATTTCCTTATTAATTGTATCATTCGTTAATGCCCAAGTTTTTATAGGAAGTGGCGACAACAAATTTCAGGTAGGTGCTAATTTTCAAAATACTGCTTCAGGAATTAATGCCAGCTACGATTTTGGTTTGGGAGAAAATATGTCCGTAGGATTCTCAACTACCTATGCGCTTAGTATAGACGAAGATTTAGATGCCGATTTTACCGATCGTTTTGATATTAAAGCACGTTTTAATGCCAATTTGGGTAATGTTGTTAATATTGATGAAAACTTTGATATTTACCCCGGATTAAATATAAGCCTTAAAAACTTTGGCGGACACTTAGGAATGCGTTACTTTTTTACTGATGGTTTTGGAATCTACACCGAATTAAACACGCCTTTTGCCAAGTATAAAACAGATACCTTAACACCAGCCCAAAAATTACATAATCAGTTTACGATTAATCTTGGTGCGGCTTTTAATTTATAGATTCTAAAGTCTGGAGTTTAAGTCCTCTCGGAGATTAGATTACAGCGCAAAGGATACCATAATCCCAATATTATATTACAACAACCTTTTCGCTCTAGGTTCCAAATCGGTTAACTCAGAAATCCTGACTGGATCTCCACTTTCTATACTCTTTCTGGCTGCCACACCAATAAGGACAGACATAGCACCATCACGAACACCTGCAGCCCTGTCAAAAGGGTCTTTGGTACCTGGATTAACAAACACCTTATCATGTAATCGTTTATCTCCACCACCATGGCCACCTCTCTCATATGGCACTTGTATAGTGCTATGGTCATTCCATAGTTTATGCACTATTACAGGTTCGTACTTAGTTACTTCTTTGCCTCCTTGACGCATTTCTAGTGCATGAAGTGCCTCTTGTGTAAGTGCTTCTTTTTTATGATACGGAATATCCAACCAAGCCTCAATACGCCCTTCTGTGCCATTAAAAGCTATACGCCAACCTTCAAAAGGAGAATAAGTGGTTAACGAATAGTTTACCACCGTATTGTTGGCATATTTGACTTGAGCAGACATTTTATCATAAATATTAATATCTTTTCTAAAAAGACAGTTATCCCTAATATAACCATCGTGCTTCTCATTATTGACATAAAGGTCCATATCCCTTTCACTTTTAGTTATGTCCCAATAATAGTCACATTTTTTAGCATACTCACAATCCCTGCAGTTGTTACCTCTAAAGGCGTTAACACTGCCATAGTGCTCCAGATCACCATACGCAAAGACTTCTTTGGGATCTGAATCGAGCCACCAATTCAACAAATCGAAATGATGTGTTGCTTTATGCACCAATAAAGTTCCCCCGGTTTGACGCAGACCATGCCATCTCCTAAAATAGGAAGCCCCGTGATAGGTATTCAAATACCAATGGAAATCTACTGAGGTCACCTTACCTATTTCATTATTTTGTAACAGCTCTTTGATCTTAGTACTATAAGGACTCCACCGATAATTGAAACCAACAACGACCTTATTATTATATTTTCGTTCTGCATCAATGATTTGTTGGCACTTATGCTCGTCTATAGTCAACGGCTTTTCGGTCAATACATCGCACCCTAGTTGCAATGCCCTTACAATATACTCATGGTGCGTAGCATCGGTTGTAGTAACAATAACCAAATCTGGTTTATTTTCTATTACCATTTTATCAAAATTGGTATAGGTTCCACAACCCACCCCCATATATTTTTTGGCATATGCAACTCTTCCCGGGTTTATATCGCATAATCCTACAAACTCTATAATTTCTGGATACACCTCAACCAATCGTTTCCCCCAAAAGCTAGTTCCCCTAACACCAGTCCCTACCAATACCACTTTTAATTTTCTTCCTAAAAAAGGAAAATGCAATGATGATGCTTCAACCATTGTTCCAGCGGCAAGCATGGATACTGCCGATAAAAACTGCCTTCTTGTCTGTGAATTTTCCATATACTCATTAATTTAAATTGCAGACGCATTATTTAACCAACTCAGCAACTTTATCGTAAACCAAATACGACTCCCAGCCACGATACAATAAGTAATCTGCTAGTTTTTTCTTTTTTTTCAAAACATTTGCCTCTTTAATACTCAAAACACGCCTTTTCGCCAAATTGTTAAATGTAGTTAAATAAGTTTCTTCATCCAATTCCCCAATGGCTATATCAATATTACGCTTTGAAATATCCTTATGTTTCAATTCTAAAATTAAGCGTTGTTTTCCCCACTTTTTTATCTGAAACTTGCCCTGTACATAAGCTTTGGCATAACGCTCTTCATTTAAAAAGTTCTGCTCTATTAAGTGAACAACAATATGATCGATCGCCTCTGGGATCATTCTCATACCAGTTAGTTTTTGCCTAACTTCTTTATGACAACGTTCCTGATAAGCACAATAATGTTCCATTTTTTTTATGGCCTCTTCCAATGTATATATCTTTCTATGCTGCATAAGTCAAAAATATAAACAAATTAAGAAAATACAATCTTTAAACAATATACTGACTTACAATTAAATAAAACAACATGTAAGTTTATTCGTGTTATTTTTAATATATTTATCCTACAATATGAATAAACTAATTTTTATAATATTATTAATACTATTCTCCATATCAGCTCTTAATGGGCAGAGTATATACTCGAACCCTATAGCTGGAACTAATCCAAGTAGCGACAATCCATATACTAACGGAGAAGTTACAGATCTTAATATTACTGGATCTGGTATCGGTCGCGGATCTGGGTTGAATCCTCCTGGGGTAACAACAAACAATAGATACAATGCAAGAAGCTGGGGGCTCCTATTTAACTCAATCGATTATTTCTATATTACTATTTCTCCCAATGCCTGTTATGAAATAGATTTAGCAAGCTTTGCTTTTAGTAGTCAAACCTCACTCTTGGGTCCTTCTTCCATTGAGGTTAGAAGCAGTATAGATGATTACACCTCAAGTATTGGAGCCCCTACAACAGGATTGTCCGAAACAATATCTACAATAGATTTATCAGGGTCAGAGTACCAAAACATAAGCTCTTCCATAACTTTTAGAATATATGCATGGGGTGCTACTAGCGGTAATGGTACATTCAGCATAAATGATTTCACTTTTAACGGTGTTGTTTCTCCCTCTTTCACAACCATCTGGAACGGTTCATCATGGGACAATGGTTTACCTGATATTTCTACTACGGCTATAATTGATGGGGATTATAATACCTCTGACAATGGTAATCTTAGTGCTTGCAATCTAAAGATTAACTCCGGGTCTACACTTACAATCGGCAACTCTACCTATATAGAAGTTGAAAACGATATTAATGCAGAAGGTAACATAATTGTAAAATCACAAGGAGCTGTTGTACAAAACAGCAACGATGGAATCGTTACAGCTACTGGTTTAATTGAGGTAGAAAAAGAAACTGCTCTTACAAATGCTTGGTATGAATACACCTATTGGAGCTCTCCAGTATCTGGGACAACCATAGGCTCGGCACTAAGTGATTCTCAACCCAACAGGCGCTTTTATTATAATGCCCAGAACTATTTAGACGCTACCATGGAAACTAATAATGATAACTCTGCTAACATTGGGCAAGACGATATTGATGACAATGGAGATGATTGGCAAATAGCAACCAATTCAACTACTATGACACCAGGTGTTGGTTATATTAGCTCACATTCTAAAACACTTTTTTATGCAGAAATGGGTTCTCCACCACACCAATTTGAATATAAATTTACAGGCCCCTTTAACAATGGCAACATATCGGTTTCCATTTATAGAAATGACTCAGAATTAAATGATACTAATTGGAATTTGGTTGGAAACCCTTACCCGTCAGCCATTCATATTGATTCATTTTTAGCTGCAAACAGCAGCATTGATGGCGCTATCTACCTTTGGTCTCATAATACAGTGCCTTCTTCAACAAATAATGGCAATCAAGCCTACAACTTTTCCAATTCTGACTACGCCGTTATAAATGGCAGTGGAGAAACGGCTGGGGGCGATGGCGTTACTCCCAATCGCTCCATACCTTCCTGTCAAAGTTTCTTTATTAGTTATTCAAACTCAGGAACAGTAATTAATTCAAATGGAGCTATTAAAGAAGGAGAAATTAACTTTAACAATGCCATGCGAATTGCAAATGGAAGTGGTAATGACCAATTCTTTAAGGCTTCAAATATAGAATTTAAGGACAAATCGAATAAGCTATGGATTAATCTAACATCTAACAATGGTATTTTCAGCCAAACATTGGTAAGCTATTTAAATGGCGCATCCGACTTTGATGACGGTTCTTTTTACGATGCTCCTAAATCCTCTTCTAATGCATCTACTGCCACATTATATACTATCATTAATAACACCAATAAAAGCTTTGCCATACAAGGAAAAGCCCCCAAGAGTTTAAACAAAAATGAAATTATCACCTTAGGATTTAGCACGAATATTAACACAACTACACTTTACAAATTATCCATTCCAAAATTGAAGGGTAGTTTTTTACAAAATCATAGCATTTATTTAAAGGATAAGCTGCTTGACAAACTGCATAACCTATCTGAGTCCGACTATTCATTTACATCTGAAAAAGGAGTATATAATAAACGCTTTGAAATAGTATTTAAATCCAAACCTAAAAAAGACAACTTAGTCTATAACGGAGAAACCGTAATTAAGGCATTAACATTAGCAAACAATCCATTTCACTTTAACATGCCTAAATCAATCACAATAAAATCGATACAGATTTTCGATCTTCACGGACGCCAATTATGCTATTTAAAAACTCCTATAGCTTTTAAAGCAGATCGCTTTCAATTAAACAAAAAGACAATTTACATTGTTAAAATTGAATGTTCAGACGGCAATATTATTACTAAAAAAATAGTATGGCACTAAAAAGTTTACGAATGCGTATTTCTTAATTTTAAAACACCCTCTTCATTATATACAATACTTCAATGACAAAATAAAATTGCGTCCAGCTGCTGCAATCCCTGAAGAATAGGTTTTATAACGTTGATCTGTAATATTCTCCATGCTTGCTGTTATTGTTGTGGAATTGCTTATTTGGTATTGTACCCTTGCGTTAAACGTATACCAAGATGGCGCATACGGATTCCCATTTTCATCTAAGGCATAAATATAGTCCTTTCCTTGTTCGGAAGGTGCTAGCTGTTGAAAAGATAATTCATTATTATAATTGGCAAACACATCCAATTTCCAGCTTTTATCGGTCCATACAAGATGTGAATTCCCAAAACTAGGAGCTACGTGACGCACTGGTACTTCTATACCATCATTCTCTTCTGTGCCTCCAATGACACTATACTGAGACGTTAATTTTAAATGATTCGTTAACATCATTTTTAATCCAACTTCAAAACCATAGATCCAAGCTTTTGAAGCATTCTGTATGGCCTGTACCCTACTTAGCTCGCCATCGTAAACGATTTCGGTTTCTCCATTTACAGCAAAGTCCCTACGAACCAATGCATTATTTAAATAGGTATAATATGTACTCATATCCAATACAACCTTATCATTAAAGTCTAATTTTACCCCTAACTCACCACCATAAGCGTGTTCTGGTTTCAAATTATTATTGGGAACGACCACAGATCCAGGTTCCGAATCGAATACTTTGCCTATATCATCTATGTTAGGCGCTCTAAAGGCAGACGATGCGTTTAACTTCCACTGTATAATTGTATTAGGAGACCAGCTAATTCCAGCGGTTCCGGTTAAGGCTCCCGATTTATTTTTTGCAGAATCGAACGGTAAATTTAAATACACGTTATTTTCTTCGAAACTTGCTCTAGAGGCCACATGGTTAAAGCGTAAACCTGACTGAAAAACAAACTTATCATTAGGTTTGTATTTAATACTTGAATATACTGCCGCCGATTCCCAAGTAGCTCCATTAGGATATCTAGACACAGTTGGAAACAAGGTATTATTAGCTATGTTTTCTTCTTCTCCATGAGACATGACTTTATTATAAATATATTCCAGTCCATAAAAGAAACGAGTTTTAGAACTTAAAGTTTTCTCAAAGTCCATATTAAAAGAATACGCATTAATAGACTCCTTACGAATATTTCTTATATCGGACTGAAAATCTCTATCTTTTCTACTTTCCTTAAAATTTTGATATGCTACAGATGCTTTAACTTTATCATAAAAATGCGTCGAACTACTTAGTTTGGTCACCTCAAAATTGGTCATAAACCATTGCTGTGGTCCATAATTCCATTCTGCCGAACGCAAGTTACCGTTCTTGTAACGAATTAATCGATCGTATCTTGGTACATCAGAACTCGTAGTATAATAAAGACCTAAATCGAAAGTCAAATTTTCATACGGCTCATACCGTACTTTTTGCATTGTATTTAACTGGCTATATCCTGATTGTCTTTGAACTAAAGGGTTGTTATTTTGAATTACAACATCTGTTCCATTATTAGTAATAACAAATTCAGGTCGTAAGTATTCATCTGGCCCGTGCTTACCCATTCTTAAGTCATTAAAATCCGTATAGCTTACATTGGCAACAAAGGCCCATTTTTTAAGCCCTATATTAAAATCGAAATGCCCTGTTTTTTCGTCATTAGCTGTTGAATATCTTACAATGGTATTGGCTTTAAAGTAAAGTGAATCTGTATAAGATAATCTAGGTGTTTGTGTATAAAAGCTCATCACACCACCAATTGCATCACTTCCATAAATTACAGATCCAGACCCCAGTGTAACCTCGGTGCTTTCAATTGAAAATGGATCAATAGCTATAACGTTTTGTAAATTGCCACCTCTAAAAATGGCATTATTCATCCTAACACCATCCACTGTAATTAAAAGCCTGTTAGTTGAGAACCCTCTAATCATTGGGCTTCCTCCTCCTAATTGACTTTTCTGTATATAAACCTGACCTGTCGTTTCCAACAAATCTGCACTTGTTTGTGGATTTGAAAAAGTTACATTTTCTGCATTTAAATTAATTATACGCTGCGGGATATCTTTTTTACTCTGACCGAACTTAGAAGCTGAAACAACAACTTCATCCAAGCCCTGTGTGTTTACATCAAGATATACTATATTAGATTTATCTATTTGTGGCTTAGTAAGTTTCTTTAAAATATGGGATAAATGCTGAAAATAAATAATTTCGGAATCTGTAAACCCATCTAATATCACCTCTCCCCTAAAGTTGGTAAAAACACTCTTTGTCTTATCCACATTGAATATTGCTACTCCAAAAACAGGTTCTTCCGTAATTTTGTTTAATACTCTTATTTGTTGAGCATACAATGTCGCGGAAACAAATAAAAAAAAGAACCCTATATAAAAAAACTTCATGCCTTAATTAAAAACTTGATTAAATATCTGTAATGATTTAGGCGGTTTAAAACCACCCAAATGTAATTCAAAATAACTCAAAATCATATGTAAAAATGCCTGTCTTTGTTTTGAATTGATTTTTACTCCAGATAACTCATCAAATGTCGTGCCTAACAGCGTTTTTAAAAGCAATAAATTATCCCCCGAAATAGCATATATATCATGGGCTTTGCTCTCAAATTTACCCTCTCGCAAATTAAAGTAGTTATTACCATCATCTGCCTCATCTGGGTAGAACCCAAGATATCGTGTTAATTTAAGTAAAAACAACAAATGAAAATTAGCATAATTAGTATGCACATCTAACCAAAGTAGCGCCGTTTCAATATAACTAAAAAGCGATTCATTAGGTTCTTCTTCTTTTATAGTTGTAGTCAAAACCTCAGCTAAAAACATAACAATACTGCTCTTTAATACGTTGGAGTGCAAACTAGTATACATGTTAGCCAACCTAATTTCTTTTATAATCTGCAAAGAACGATTTGCCTTATAAACAACAACTAATTGCAATTGGGAAAGCAGTTGGAAATAGGCCGCTTTAGCCTTTCCTCTTTTACTATTAAAAACTCCTTTTAACAAAAAACCAACAACCCCTAACTCTTTAGTATAGCACCTAACAATGAGGTCATGATCTCGATATTTAGTTTTTGAAAGTACAATGGCATGGGTATCGATTAACATTATCTAACTACCATTAGTTTTAAAACCTTTGTTTCGTAGGTATCCAAATCGGAAAGCATTACCAAATAGACCCCAGATGCTACGATATTATTAGCAAGGTTTTTTCCGTTCCAATAGGCAGTACCGCCATCTATTTCAAGATTATATCCACTATACCTTTGGTTAGTTCTTGATTGTGCTTCGGCAACCAAATTGCCTTCTATATCTGTAATCTTAATATTTACATTTTCTGAAATGTCCTTAATCTTTACCTTCTCTTCCACAATATTAAAACCAGGCCTTACAGGGTTAGGATATGCATAAGCACTTTGTAAATCTTCCTGTGCTCCGGAACTTCCTGAACGAAACGACACCAACCCCTTGTTTGTTGCTATATATACAATACCATTTGATTCGTCTAAACTCACATCGTTTATTATATTTGAAGGAAGAGGAGAGTTGTCTTTTGTAAAATGAAATATTGTTTTTTGCCCATCCGATGAAAAATAAAACAACCCTGAATCGGCTGTACCTACCCACTTATTGTTAGCTCCGTCCACTTCAATATCGGTAACAATTTGCTGAAACAATAATTCTTTTGCTATTCCATCTTCTAAAATAACAATTTCTTCGGCTCGGACATCATCATCAGTAAAAAAGTTGGAGGTGTTATATAAAACACGTAAGCCTTTAAATGTACCTATCCAAAGCTGATTTCGTTTATCAATTGCCAATGCGGTTACGTAATCTGTTGGCATATTAGCTTCTTCTCCACTTAAATGTTTTAACGAATAATTACTACCATTATCATTAACACCAATAAGACCATGATTAAAACTACCAAGCCATTTAGCATTATCGCTTCCAATGACAATATCTGAAAAACGATTATCAAATGCCTCGGTAACTATCTCATTAAAACTATAAGATTTCCATTGATTATTTGATGGGTTGTATGATTTTAACGGTTTCTCAACAAAACTCGTTGTTGTCCACAAAACACCATTGAGATCAAACATTGAAGCGCCTACCCGAATATCCACATAATTAGGGTTTGATGGTACAATCAAGGATTCCAGGCCACTGTTGGTTTGATTGAATAAAATAGTTGGTTCATCTTCATTAACCTCCAAAAGACCGCTGAAAAAAGAACTTATAAACACCTGATCATTATTAAAAGGGTTAACAGAAATGGTGTTTAAAGACCTAGCTTCTAACACCTCATTATAACGAACGTTAATCCATTTTTCTTCTTTTAGATGACTAAAGCCACGCCTATGGGGCCCTCCATTTGGATAAGGGTTATAATAAATATCATACTCCCCAAATGTTACCCAAAGGCTATTGGCCATAGCTTTAATTGAGAAAGGAGTATTTAATAATGGCCCTTCTGGATGGGTTTCCTCAAAAACATTCGGACTCGCATATCCCGCTTTTAAGATCCCGAAATCTTTGGTGCCAATATAAACAATTTCGTTATCGATAGTAGCGACATTAAAAGCTGTGTTAAAATCAGGGGTAACTGACGCCTGAATTACTAAATTGAAACTTTCATCATAAATAAACGTATCATTCATAGTGGTCACAACCAGATTAGCACCAACAGATCGCATATCGAGAGGCGTATCTGCATATAAAAACTGCTCTGTAAGCACGTCGTTCACCACAGTGTACAAACGCCTGTTGGTTCTTATAGCGTATAAGTTGTTACCTACACTTTCTACAGCTAAAAAATCACCTAAAGTTACTTGTTGCCAATTTTGGTAGTCGATTAAATTAGTATTGGCCACTTGTGCCTTTTTTAATCCATTACCCCCTAAGCATGCTGCATAAATAAAATCTCCAAAAATAGTAGTCTGACTTACTTTTACCTGTGCACCCCCACTACCAATAAAGTAAGTATCTCCAAATTCTAGCCGCTCTAAATCGTAAACAGAAATCCCATAATCGGTAGCTATATATACAAGGTTATCAAAAACATTAAAATGGTTTATTCGTTTTTCGGTTGGAGGAATGGTCACTTTACCAATAATATCAACCACAGTAAGAATGTTTTCATCATTATCGAAAGCTATTTCAATCAAACCATTTTCATAGCCTATAAGCAACAACTCATAAAGATCACTATAGTAAATTGTTGAAATAGTTTCACCCGACAAACCATTAACCGTACTAAGTTCTGTTAGCTCTTGAGTTTCCAAATCTAAACTGAAAACAGCATTTTCGGAAGCAGCATAAAGCTTATCCTTCCCTCGAACAACATCCCTAACATTATTATATGAGAAATACCCTTGCCAAAGTAAAGAATAATCTTGAGCAAACGAAAACAAAGAGAATAAGCAGGTTATAAATACAATAAAGCTTTTAAACATACTTGCTTTTTTGGATATTCAAATATATTTATAACTAACGAGTTTTACTTTATAATAATATAATTTAAACAAAAAAGCTTCCCAAAAATTCAGGAAGCTTAATTAATAAACTAAAAATAAGGTTTATACAATACCTTGTGCCAACATAGCATCGGCTACTTTAACAAATCCTGCAATGTTCGCTCCTTTTACATAGTCTACATAGCCGTCATCGTCTTTACCATATTCAATACACGTATCGTGAATATTAGCCATAATCTCTTTTAGCTTAATATCCACTTCGTTTCGAGTCCAGTTAAAACGTAAAGAGTTTTGGGTCATTTCCAAACCAGACGTAGCTACACCTCCAGCATTTGAGGCCTTACCTGGAGCAAATAATATCTTTGCTTTATGGAAAGCGGTTATAGCTTCCTTGGTAGACGGCATATTAGCCCCTTCACTCACACACATGCATCCATTTCTTAAAAGTGCATTGGCATCATCTTCGTTCAATTCATTTTGTGTAGCACAGGGCAATGCAACATCGCACGTAACATCCCAAGGTGTTTTACCTTCAACAAAAGCAGCATTAGGATATACTTTCACGTACTCACTAATACGACCTCTTTTTACATTCTTTAACTGCATAACGAAGGCTAACTTTTCGGCATCAATGCCATCAGCGTCATAAACATATCCCGAAGAATCTGATAACGTTAACACTTTTCCTCCCAGTTGAATCACCTTCTCGGCTGCGTATTGAGCCACATTTCCTGATCCAGAGATGACTACACGCTTACCTTTTAAACTCTCATTTTTAGTGCTAAGCATACTTTCAGCAAAATAAACAGTCCCATAACCTGTAGCCTCAGGTCTAATTAACGATCCTCCCCACGACATTCCTTTGCCTGTTAAAACACCAGTAAATTCATTCCTTAATTTTTTGTACATACCAAACAAAAAGCCAATTTCCCTGGCTCCCACTCCTATATCTCCAGCAGGGACATCGGTATTGTGCCCAATATGTCTAAACAACTCACTCATAAACGAATGGCAAAAGCGCATAATTTCATTATCGCTCTTTCCTTTTGGGTCAAAATCACTTCCTCCTTTTCCTCCTCCCATTGGTAACGTTGTTAAACTATTTTTAAAGACCTGCTCAAAAGCCAGGAATTTTAAAATACTCATATTAACTGTTGGATGAAAACGCAAACCTCCTTTGTATGGACCTATGGCAGAATTCATTTGAACACGGTAACCTCTATTTACCTGAATCTCACCAGAATCATCTACCCAACATACCCTAAATGTTATCGCCCGTTCTGGCTCTACCATACGCAATAAAATATTCTTACCATGATATATATCATGTTGAACAATATAAGGTATTACTGTTTCTGCTACTTCTTCAACAGCTTGCAAAAACTCAGGTTCATGACCATTACGTTCTTTAACTAGGTCCATGAACCCCTCAATTATATCTTTCATCTACTTAAAATTTTAATTATTTTATTGATTATGTAATTTTAGAGCACAAATATACGTTATCTTTAAAAATTACATTGTTTTTTTTTGAATTTCGCAATTAAAAATTATAAAAAAATCCTACTAACTTTTTAACCTTTGTTTGTTATTTGAGTTTTTTTATATTTGTTACATTGGATGCCCCTAAAAAGCAACACCTTATTATGCTTAACTTTAATCATTTAGCCATTGCTTTTTGCCTATTCTTAGTTTTCCAAACTGCTAACTCTCAATTAGGATTTTCGCACGAAATTGGAGTTATAGCTGGTCCAGTAGAATTTAGATCTGATTTTGGCAGCAGGTTTAGCGAAGCCACAAATCTAGGAAACTCTGGAATAGGTATCGGAATCATCCATTATATAAATTTTGCTTATCGCGCCGATTGTAATTGTTATTCTACCGACACTTATTTTAACGATCACTTTAAACTTAGAAACGAGATTTCATGGAATTATACTGTACTGGACCATCATGGCGAATGGGTACAACCTAGGTACACGTCTCCCAATGCAGATAAACTAAGAGCTCATCATGGCGTAGCGGAAAACTTTGACATTGGCACCCAATTAGAATATTTCCCTAGAAGTATTCGTTCATTTCAGGCATTTAGTTATTTATTAGCCCCATATATAAGCTTAGGCATTCATTATACGACTTCCTCACCTCAGGGCAGCACAGATTATGGTGATAAAAATATTTTTAACGGGAACAACATATACTCTTATTGGTATCAAGACCCTAGTTTTTTACCTCCTATCCCTGCTGGCGAAACAAGGGAGTACCCAATCAATTTAAACCAAAGAGGAGATTGGTCCATGGTTACAAGTGTTGGGGTTCGTTACAAAATAGGAGTGCTTTCAGATTTGTTATTAGATTTAAGATGGCAACTCTATTTTAACGATTGGGTTGATGGCTTTAACCACAAACTGAGCTACAATAAATTTAATGACTGGCTTATATGGCTTAATGTTGGCTATGTTTACTATTTAGATTAAGCAAAACCCCTTCAAACACGCAAACAGCCCAATTTATAATACTACTTAAAATACTTTCATGATAAAACCCCGTCACCTATACATCATCTGCCTTCTTATTGTTTATAACTGTAGTAAAACTGCAGGGGTCACTTTTGATGAAAATGCCATTACAACCAACAACAATTCTATAGTCACAATTAACCTCCCCTTGGCAAATGGCAATACTCCTATTTCTAAACACATTAATTCGGTCATAAAAAAAGAGGCTGCTTTTGCACTACAAACAGACTCCCAAAACACCACCAGATCTATTGAAGACAACATTATAGCATTTAACGATGCCTATAATACGTTTAAAAATGATTTCCCTGATAGCGCACAACAATGGGAAGCTCAAATTGATGGAGACTTAATGTTCCAATCGCAAGACATTATAAGCATTGCTATTACTTCTTATACGAATACTGGAGGAGCTCACGGAATCACCAAAATTTCGTTTTTAAATTTCAATGCCAAAAACGGAGAAGCACTTAACAATATCGATTTATTTAAAGACTTAGAGTCTTTTAAGAAAGTAGCCAAGTCTCATTTTAAAAGCACTGTCTCAAACAAGGATATAGCTATTGACAGCAAAAGTTTTATTCTCCCCAAGCAAATTGGATTTAGTGAAGAGGGCCTTATCTTACTTTACAACACATACGAAATAGCTCCATACTCTAGTGGTATTATTGAATTTACTATTCCGTATCACGAAATAAATACTTTTTTAATGTTTAATGGCTCGTAACAATGCCATTACATAGCCTAAATGCATGCCTTCATGAAACAATATAAACTGTAAGGCATCATCAATATTTGTTAACGTATTACCTGTTGTAGAAACTGTATACTCCTTAAAATCAACAAACATCTTGTTGTTATAATCGATCTCTGTTTGCTTCACTGTAGAAAACAACAAGTTTTTAATTTCATCAACCTCATCCTGAGAAACCTTTCTTTCAGGTTGTGTTCCTTTCATATAGTTTGCTACAAGTGCATCATCAATCATAAGAGGTAATCCCGACAACTTATATGCTAATAATTGCCCGGTTACAACTATATGCCCTATATTCCAAATAACATTATTATTAAAACCTTCCGGTATCTTATTTAAATCCTCCAAAGAGTTATTCTCTATAAAATCTTTGAAAAAGCGACGGGTATTATTTAATACTTCAAATGTAAAGTTCATATTTATAATTTTGCAACAAATATAATTTAAATGGCATAATAACATTAAAACATTTAGACCCAAATTATAATACCCTTGTTAATCAACAAATGGTATCATTTAAATAAAATGTGATTATCTTTCCCTCTGTAAAAAAAACATTAAAACTCAAAACCCATGAAGAAAGCATACTATCTTAAAACATGTAACACCTGCACTCGGATCTTAAAAGAACTAAACCTATCTTCCGAATTTATTTTACAAGACATCAAAACCAATCCCATTACCGTAAAACAATTAGAGGAAATGCACGCCCTTTCCGGAAGTTACGAAGCCTTATTTAGCAAAAGGTCAAAACTTTATAAGGAAATGGATCTAAAGCATCAAGATTTAAAGGAGAAAGATTACAAACATTACATCTTAGAACACTATACTTTTTTAAGCCGACCAGTAATAATTATCGACAATACCATATTTATAGGGAATTCCAAAAAAACGGTGGAAGCCATTAAATCTAAAATTAGTTCAACCTAAAAGTTTTACTCTGGTTATGTAGTAACCTTAACATTATTATTTAACATCTAAATTGTACCATTCGATATTACTTAAAACGTCTCGTCTTCCTTTATTTTCTGGTGCATAATGTGTAGCAAGGTAATCAACGATAATCGTTTCGTTGGCTCCTAAGTCCCATAAATTCTGTGTTTCCTGCATCCAACGAATAATACCTACCCAACCTTCTTTGGTTGCCCTGTTTTGCGTTACAAGTTTTGCAGAATGACATGGTGTACAACTAACAACAACCTGTTCCAATCCTTCTCCTTCGACCAACCCAGTTGGTTGATGTATACCATTTTTTATATCATTTCTGTCAATAACACCTAAACTTTCAGGTGTTTCATAAGTTGGAGTTGATTCTTTATTAAAACCCAAGAATGAAGGGTACAGCATATTACAAACCACTCCTAAAGCCATAATAAATAACATTACCGCCAAAAGTGAAAACATTAAATAAATACGCTTTACCACGTTTTTAAACTCCTCGTAATGCATCTTCTATTCTAATTAACTTTTACGGCAATTCTATGAGAGGCATTATTTAAATAACCTTTAGGATTCCACCCCGGCACCAGCATTGGCTGGCATACACCTTTTTCATCTGTTGCTCTGGCCCAAACCTCATAATATCCTTTTTTAGGAAACGCTATGTAAGCTTTAAAATGCTGCCAAGCCAAACGGTTAACAGGTCTTTCCAAAGCACAAGTTTTCCACGTAGCTCCAAAATCTATGGAATATTCCATCTTTGCCACCTCGAGTTCACCTGCCCAAGCATGGCCCCTAATTTCAAGTTTTCTCCCCTCTTCTATCATCGCCCCTGTTTTAGGATAAGTAATTAAAGATTTAACCGGCATACTTTCAATAATGCACATATCCTCCTCCTTAACCTTTTCTCCTGGAGCCACAGCATGACAAGGCACACTGTATGATGGCGCTTTCATCTTGGCTCCATCATGAACTTTATCTCTCACACTAATTCGATTTAACCACTTTCCTGAAGCAGATGCAGGCCACCCTCCCGCAATTAACCGTAAAGGGTATCCATGAGCTACAGGGATATCTTTATCATTCATCATAAAGGCCAATAACGTTTCATCCTGTAATGCTTTATGCATGGGCACACCCCTAGAGATAGTTTCTTTTTCTGGATCTTTACTTAAATGTACATCTGCACCATGATATCCAATATAAACAGCATCTTCTTTAACCCCGACATCTTCGAGTATATCCTTTAAACGAACCCCTGTCCATTTAGCACAGGAAACAGCTCCAATCGTCCATTGGTTTCCTTTGGCCGGTGGGTTAAATTCACTTCTGCCATTACCCCCACATTCAAGGGTTAATTGGTATGAATACTGTTTAAATTTCGTTTTTAGTTCTTGTAAACTATATGTTTTAGATCTTATAACAGACTCACCATCAATGACCAATTCCCATTTAGACGCGTCAACACCCTGTGGTATCAGCCCATTGTTCCTAACAAACATATACTTATTAGGAGTAATCTTATCATCTAACAAATGTGCTTTAGCCTCAATATTCCAAGGTTTGTTATTTAACACAGTCATTTCGGGATCTATTCCAAATAATTTATATGGGTTCCCTGGTTCTTTAACCAGTGGTATATAATTTTCTGGCAATGTAGACGAAAATACGATGTCTAAACCAACAACCGATGCCGCCGTAGCCAACCCAGCTTCTTTAATAAACTTCCTTCTATCCATTAAGATTAAGAGATCAATTAACAATCATTCGACGAATATAAGTATATCTGTATTAAAATCTTAACTGATGGGACTCAACCTTCTTCATCAATCCTTAAAATAAAGAATTTCTTGAAACGAACTATCCCCGAGGCTGAGCGTCGAGGAATTCTTTTTGATTAAAAAGATAAGCTGAAATATTGTATATTTATAATGATTCCCAAAATTCAAGTTATAGACATTATCCCTCTTCATTTAAAGAGGCAAAGGCAAAAAAATGACAATTAGCTATCTACTAATAGGCAAGTTTGACTAATAAAAAAAGCACATGAAACTTAAATTAATAATTACATTTTTACTTTTACCATTTTATATAGTAGGCCAAACAAAGATCCCTACTAAGGAATGGCAAATAAAAACAGCTGTTTTGGGAATAGCTAAAGAATTTCGCGAAGAAGCAAAAGTCTATGGCTACGATTCTAACGGAAACTTTACTGTACTTAAGGAAGGGACAAACCAATATGTTTGCCTTGCAGACAATCCTAACAAAGAAGGCTTCGAAACTGCTGCTTACCATAAAGATTTAGACCTCTTTATGGCTAGAGGACGTGAGCTAAAAAAGCAAGGGAAAACATTCCAAGAAATTTTTGATATTAGAGAAAATGAAGTTAAGAATGGGAATCTAAAAATCCCTTATAGCTCCACATTAATTGTAATGAATGGAAGCGTAAACCCAGAAACAAAAGCAATAGAAAACCAACATATTAGGTATGTTGTATATATTCCATATGCTACTACCAAAACTACTGGAATACCATCTGTTCCCCATGCTGCTGGCCACCCGTGGATTATGAATCCCGGAACCCATAGAGCCCACATCATGATTACACCAACTTATCCCGAAACAAGTAAAGATTAAAAATCCTCCTAACATACAATAGAACGTCCTTCTAATAGCCCCAAAACAATTCTCAGACCGTAAAACCTTGTTTTACTAGTAGTATGCACTTTTGGCGCATTCACTTCGTGACTCCACCAGGATTCCCTTCGGCTGGGCTCAGGATAAACCCCGAATCGCAAAGCCTTGCTTTGCCAGTACTACGCACTTCTGGCCTATTCACTTCGTGACTCCACCAGGATTCGAACCTGGATCTAAAGTTTAGGAAACTTTTGTTCTATCCCTTGAACTATGGAGCCTAAATCAAAAATTCGCGCAATTATATGAATCTTTTTTATTTAAAACAAACCCTTCAGGGCTCTTTTTAGCATCTCTTTGCTTAGAAAAGCTTTAAAACAATAGCCATGCAAACACCACCTCGACTTTACTCTTTGTTTTTCAACTACTTATACGAAAAATTATTTGTCATTTATAGTTATGTTTTGTAACTTCAATGACCATTTTCACTAAAATGGTTCTTTCTAAGTGAGGTTACATAATCCCTTTTCTACCTCTTAAATTAACTTTCTTATAATTAAATACAACCAACTATGAAACCAAATGTTCTAAAATTTGTTTTGTTAATTACATTATTGTGCTTAACACCATCGCTCTTAATTTCTCAAAATGAGAAAAAAAATGTATTATATGAGTTACAGTACATCTTACCTAAGGTAGGGGAAGAGTCTCTTTTTACTAAAGCTGTTAAAGTACATAATGAAACTTACCACAGCAATGATCCCTACAGTGCGTCACTAAATTTAGTAATGACAGGAGATGAATCCGGATGGCATGTATGGCAAATGGGACCTACAGGCTTTAATCATCTGGATAACCGTCCAGATAATGAAGATCACAACAACCATTGGAATACTACAGTAGCTCCACATATTGCAAAATATGGCCGTACAGAATATTGGGGGTTCAATGAAGCGCTTTCCTATGTGAGCCTGCCGAATGAAAGCATTAAATATGCTACTGTTTGGTTTTTAGAAGTTAATAGAGAGGCAAACAATGAACAATTATCTGTTTTTATCAAGCGCTTGAGAAGTGTTAACGAAAAACTGGACACAGACATGAGAGAATTCTATAATCTGTTTGGGCCTTCCAACACGCACAGGGGGCTTGCATTTGTTTTCCCCCATACTAAATTGGCTGATCTGGACATAAATAAACACTTCAAAGAAGGGTACGAAGAGTTATATGGTAAAGGCAGTTGGGAAGAGGTCATGTCGCTTTGGCGATACTACTTCCCTGTTGTAACAAGAGAATTGTGGCAACTTAAAGCATACTAAAAATCAACCTTTCTTAGAAAAACAAAAAAGCCTTACGTTTTGTAAGGCTTTTTTTGCTCCCCCTCTTGGGCTCGAACCAAGGACCCTTTGATTAACAGTCAAATGCTCTAACCAACTGAGCTAAGGAGGAATAATACTTTGCTAACACAAAGGAAATTCTATATAAGTGAAACAAAAAAGCCTCACGTCATGTAAGGCTTTTTCTTTGCTCCCCCTCTTGGGCTCGAACCAAGGACCCTTTGATTAACAGTCAAATGCTCTAACCAACTGAGCTAAGGAGGAGTGTTCGCTTCACTTTTGCGAGCGCAAATATATATATTATTTTTATATCACTCCAAATATTTTTAATCTTTTTTAATCAAAAATTGCTTTAAAAATATCGTTTCCGTTTGCAAATAAAACTAGGGCTATTAAAATAAAAAATCCGACCATTTGTGCATACTCCATAAACTTGTCTCCCGGCTTTCTTCCCGATACCATTTCATATAGTAAAAACATAACATGTCCACCATCAAGCGCCGGTATAGGCAATAGGTTTAAAACCCCCAACATAATGGATAAAAACGCCGTAATACTCCAAAACACTTGCCAACTCCACACATTAGGGAATATATCGTATATAGCCTTGAATCCTCCTACACCTTTATAAGCTCCCGTACTAGGCGTAAAGATAGCACCTAATTGATCCCAATATGAAGTCATTCTATCTTTAGCCTTGGTTAATCCTACAGAAAAAGACTCAAGAAAACCATAAGATTTCGTTTCGAACTTATAATAGTTTAAGGCTTCTAATGTTTCCGAAGTAATGTTAGTAGCATAAATCATCCCCAACATGCCTTCTTCATTAATCTTTAAAGAGGTATTAAACGTATCTCCATCCCTTAAGACTTCAACATTAACTTCATTACCCTTAAATAATTTCAATGCCTCTTTTACCTGATCGGCATATTTGGTTTTTACATCATTTACCGCTGTTATTATATCTCCTTTAACCAGATTACTTCCTTTATTAAAAGAGGTGTCAGGAACTTGAAAAACAACAAACGGCTCCCGCAAATTGATAAATCTCTTTTCTTTGGAATCGATCAACTGTGCTAGAAAATCCTCTGGCAATGTTACAGTTGACTGCTCTCCATTACGCCTTATGGTAATTTCTTTTCCAAAGAGCACTTTCTCCGAAATTTCAGAAAAGGTTTCAATTTTTTCGCCATCAACAGCTAAGATCATATCTCCTGTTTGTAGGCCAGCCTTATTGGCTACTGTACTTTCTATTGCAAGACCATCTTTTATATTGTCAACGGGCAAGTACTTATCACCATAGAAGTAACTCATCCCAATATAAATTAAAATAGCCAGCAAGAAATTAACCGTAACGCCTCCTAACATAATAATTAAGCGTTGCCAGGCCGGTTTAGAACGAAATTCCCAAGGTTGTGCTGGCTGCGACATTTGCTCGGTATCCATACTTTCATCAATCATACCAGATATTTTAACATACCCTCCCAATGGCAACCAACCAATACCATAAACTGTTTCGCCTATTTTTTTCTTAAAAAGTGAAAATTTAACATCAAAGAACAAGTAAAATTTTTCCACACGGGTTTTAAATGCTTTTGCTGGAATAAAATGCCCTAATTCGTGTAAAATAATTAACAATGATAAGCTCAATAAAAATTGAGATATTTTAATAACAAACTCCATATATAACTTCAATCATATTTTTATAATCGCACAAAAGTAAGCTTTTAAACCAACTTTAAAAAAGACAATATGTGCATTTTAACACGAATTTAAATTTCAATAAAGGATGTCTGTTTAAATTTCATTGTATTTTTGCATTAATTTAATTTTTCACGAACACCCATGCTATCATTTTTTAAAGCATACAGAAACTTTGCTATTATTTTTGCTATCCTATCGATTATTATCATTACCATAATATATAATACTTTAAATGTCTACCAGCCCTTACCCATTTACCAACCGACTATGGTGAGCACCGAACTTGTAGACAGTACCATTCAATATAAAAAGAAATACCACAAAATAGCTGATTTCTCTCTAACGGATCAAAATGGAAAAACCGTAAACCAAGAAACTTACAAAGACAAAATTTACGTAGCCGATTTCTTTTTCACAACCTGCCAGACCATTTGCCCCATTATGACCAACCATATGGTAGAAATACAAAAAAAAATTTTAAATGACGATGAAGTTATGCTACTATCCCATACTGTAACCCCAGAAATTGATAATGTTACCCAATTGAAGAAATATGCTACACAAAAAGGGATTGATGACACTAAATGGCACTTGGTAACTGGTGACAAAAAACAAATTTACGAATTAGCCAGAAAATCTTATTTAGCAGTAAAAGATCAAGGCAACGGAGATGCTTATGATATGATCCATACAGAAAACTTTATGCTTATTGATAAAAAACGTCAGATTCGAGGGTTTTACGACGGTACCAACCCCGAAGACATTGACCGCCTGCTCAATGATATTTCTATACTCAAAAAAGAAAAATAATCTTTTATTATATAATTTCCTTCAATTAAAATAAAACATAGCAACTTTTCTAAAATTTTATCTGTTTACAATAAACTTTAAAGCATAAACTTTTAAACTTTTAAAACTTTTACATTACTTTTGCTTCTTTAAAATCAATCTAAATAAGCTTGCAACACACATTAGCACACCTTAAACGCGGAGAACAGGCAATCATTACAGACGTTTCGTCTCATCACATTCCTTTAAAACTTTTAGAGATGGGGTGTTTACCTGGCAATGTGGTTGAGTTAGTCCAATTGGCACCTTTTCAAGATCCTATGTACTTAAATATCAATGGTAGTCATTTAGCCATTCGAAAAGAGACCGCCATTCATATTTTAATAGAAAAAGTAGTGCATGAGTAAACAAATAAACGTTGCCTTAATCGGAAATCCGAATACTGGAAAAACCTCTGTTTTTAATGCATTAACAGGCTTAAACCAAAAAGTTGGCAATTATCCGGGTATTACAGTAGAGAAAAAGGAAGGTGTTTGCAAACTACCACGTGGTGTTAAAGCACACATTATTGATTTACCGGGCACCTATAGTTTAAATGCCTCGTCACTAGACGAGAACGTGGTTATAGAACTACTCTTAAACAAAACAGATAAGGATTTTCCAGATATAGCCGTAGTGGTTAGTGATGTTGAAAACTTAAAACGTAACTTACTGCTATTTACCCAAATAAAGGATTTAGAAATTCCAACGCTTTTGGTCATTAACATGGCAGACAGAATGCACTACAAAGGCATATCGCTTGATATTGACTACCTAGAAAAGCACCTAAAAACCAAAATAGCCTTAATAAGTACACGAAAAAAACAAGGTATTGAAGAACTAAAAAATCTAATCTCACACTATAAGGACCTGTCCATAACCCCTTGTTTAAATGCTTCAGAAATAGATAAAACCTATTTTGACAGTTTGCGCAAAGCCTTTCCCAATCAGCTACTTTATAAACTTTGGCTAGTAATAACCCAAGATGTCAATTTTGGAAAAACGGATAGAAATGAGATTGAAGCTGTGGCCAATTTTAAAACAAAGTCAAAAACTGATCTGAAACGCTTACAACAAAAAGAAACAATTAAGCGCTATCAATTTATTAACAATGTCCTTAAACAAGGGCAAACAATTGACGCTTCTCAAGCCAAAGACTTGCGCACCAGATTAGATCGTGTTTTAACCCATAAAGTATGGGGCTATCTTATTTTCTTCTTTATTTTATTGACTATTTTTCAAGCCATATACGATTGGTCCAGTGTACCAATGGATTTTATAGATAGCACTTTTGCATCCCTTAGCGAATGGACAAAGCACCAACTACCCAAAGGAGCATTCACCAATTTACTAGCAGAGGGCATAATACCTGGACTTGGTGGCATTGTTATATTTATACCACAAATAGCATTTCTATTCTTATTTATATCCGTTCTTGAAGAAAGTGGATATATGAGTCGTGTTGTTTTTTTAATGGATCGGGTTATGCGTCGTTTTGGGTTAAGCGGAAAAAGTGTCGTTCCTCTTATATCGGGAACTGCTTGTGCCATTCCTGCCATAATGGCTACGCGTAATATAGAAAGTTGGAAAGAACGCCTGATTACTATTTTGGTTACTCCCTTTACAACCTGTTCTGCGCGTTTACCCGTTTACCTCATTATTATTTCTTTGGTTATTCCCGAAGGTCGCTTTTTAGGCCTGGGCTACCAAGCACTTACCCTAATGCTTTTATACCTTATTGGCTTTGGAGCAGCCGTATTTTCAGCTTACTTGCTCAATAAAGTCCTTAAAATTAAGAGTAGAACGTTCTTTGTTGTAGAGATGCCCAATTACAAACTACCCCTTTTAAAAAATGTCGCACTAACAGTTGTAGAAAAAACAAAATCATTTGTATATGGCGCAGGAAAAATCATTCTTGCCATATCAATTATTCTTTGGTTCTTGGCATCTTACGGGCCAGGAGACAACTTTAATAATGCTGAAGAAATTATTAAAACAGAATATGCTTCGCAAAATTTGAGCACTGATGAGCTACAGCAAAAAATAGCATCCCACAAACTAGAACATTCGTTTATAGGTCTCGCTGGGCGCAGTATAGAACCTACCATTAGACCTTTAGGCTACGATTGGAAAATAGGCATTGCCATTATAAGCTCTTTTGCTGCACGTGAGGTTTTTGTAGGAACCCTTGCAACCATTTACAGCGTTGGAAGTGATGACGAAGCCACCATAAAAAATAGAATGGCCGCAGAAGTTAATCCTATTTTGGGAGGACCGCTTTTCACGTTTGCCTCTGGTATTTCACTTTTATTATTTTATGCATTCGCCATGCAATGCATGAGTACATTAGCTATAGTAAAGCGTGAAACCAATAGTTGGAAATGGCCTTTGTTACAATTAGGTATCATGAGTAGCTTTGCTTATATAGTTGCACTCATTGCCTTTCAAATTTTAAAATAAACCCAGCAAACATCTTAAATTAAGGAGTTATGGTTGTTTGCGATTAAAATACAATGAACACGGTTATTCAAAACATACTCGTCTTTACAGCTTTAACCTTGGCTATCGCCTTTTTGGTAAAGAAATTCTTTTGGAAAAAACCTACTTCAAAAAAATCATGCGGAGGTAACGATGGCTGCGGCTGTCATTAGTAACCTTTATGCTACTGCACTTTTACAAATAGGTTGTTGGCTACAATTTGAGAAATGTTGATAGCGCCTTCTCCTATTTGAATAACCATAGAGTCATCGAAGTCCTCTTTGGACAAAACCGTAATATTAGATCCCAATGCAATGTTGTGCTTATCCAAATACTTTAAAAAAGCAGGAGAAGTGTCTTTTACCCCCACACAAATACCCTTTGCCCTTTCTTCCAGATTAAATAACAATATTTTATCTGTCTTTTTTATATCCCCCGATTTGTCCGGAATCGGATCTCCATGAGGGTCGTGTGTTGGATAATCAAGTAGTTTATCCAATTCATTAATTAATTTTTCAGATTTTATGTGCTCAAGCTGCTCGGCAATTTCATGTACTTCATCCCATGAAAAGTTTAATTTTTCAACTAAAAACACCTCCCAAAGCCTATGTTTTCTAACAACATCTGCCGCTACCTTCTTCCCTTTTTGAGTTAAATTCACACCTTGATAGGGCTTGTAATTAACATAACCCTTATCTGCTAGCTTTTTAATCATATCTGTTACCGAAGAGGCTTTTGTATCCAGAGCATCAGCTATACTGTTTGTACTTACCGTTACAGTTCCATATTTACCCAATTGATAAATAGCCTTAATATAGTTTTCTTCAGTTAATGTGATCATAGCTAACATAATTAAACCACAAAAATATATGATTTTTTTCATTTGCAGGCACATAGAAATCAAGATAATCGAAAACACTTTGATTGTTAATTTAAATTTATTTTTAGATTAATCTAAATTTATATTTATATTTGCAGAAAATTAAATACATGAAACATATAATACTTTTTTTAAGCTTAACTATATTTCAATCACATGCCCAAAAAATTTCGGGAAAGGTATTTTCTGACGGAGAACCTCTTCCATATGCAAATGTTTACCTTAAAGGCACATCCAAGGGAACCATAACTGATGAAAACGGGCATTATAGTATAGCTTCAATAGAAACAGGAAAACACACCCTTATAGCATCATTTACAGGCTATAAGAACCAAAGCAAAGAAGTTTCAATAGTAGATGGCAATACAACACTAAACTTTAATTTATATGAATCTGAGCTTTTGGATGAAGTTGTCGTAACAGGCACTTTAAAAGCTGTTTCCCGATTGGAAAGTCCAGTCCCTGTAGAGGTTTATACGCCAACCTTTTTAAAAAAGAATCCAACTCCTAATATTTTTGAAGCACTTCAAAATGTAAACGGTGTTAGACCACAAATAAATTGTAATGTTTGTAACACAGGTGATATTCACATCAATGGACTGGAAGGCCCCTATACTTTGGTATTGATTGACGGCATGCCT
Source organism: Snuella lapsa (assembly GCF_039539345.1). Classification (NCBI taxonomy): domain Bacteria; kingdom Pseudomonadati; phylum Bacteroidota; class Flavobacteriia; order Flavobacteriales; family Flavobacteriaceae; genus Snuella; species Snuella lapsa. The sequence goes on from NZ_BAABCY010000019.1 coordinate 89,193, forward strand.
ATTGTAAGTGGATTGTCGACCGTTTATGGACTATCGGGGATTCCCAATTCTCTTATTGAACAAATAGAAATAGTTAAAGGCCCCGCTTCTTCTCTTTATGGGAGCGAAGCTGTAGGCGGACTTATAAACATTATTACCAAGCTACCCGAAAATGCTCCTCTGGTATTTGCAGATACTTATACAACTGCTTGGGGAGAATATAATGCAGATATTGGCTTTAAAACCGAGGTAGGGCGTAAAAGTAATTTGTTATTTGGAATTAATTATTTTAATTACAACAACCCAATAGACAACAACAACGATAACTTTACAGATTTAACACTTCAAAACCGTGTTTCCGCATTTCAAAAGTGGGATTTTAAACGCAAGGAAAACAGACTGTTCTCTTTAGCTGGCCGCTTTTTCTATGAGGATAGGTGGGGAGGCGAAATGCAATGGAACCCAACGTTCAGAGGAGGTGATGAAGTATATGGCGAAAGTATCTATACTACCCGTTTTGAACTTCTTGGTAAATACCAATTACCTGTATCCGAAAAAATGTTATTTCAATTTTCCTATACCGATCACGACCAAAACTCGGTATACGGAAACACACCTTATCTAGCAGAGCAACGTATCGGCTTTGGTCAATTAACATGGGATAAACCCATAAAAAATCATGATATGTTATTTGGCATAGCTGCACGCTATAATTTCTATAATGATAACACGCCTGCAACGGAAAAAGCAGATGCCATTGTTATCCCTTCTCTTTTTGTACAAGATGAAATTGCCTTTAGTAAAAAACACAATCTTTTATTAGGTGCTCGTTACGACTATGACAAAAGGCATGGCAATATTTTCACACCAAGGTTTGCATACAAATTTAAACCAACCGAAAATGATATTTTTAGGCTGAATGCTGGAACAGGATTTAGAGTCGTAAATCTATTTACTGAGGAGCATGCTGCCCTTACAGGTGCCAGAGATGTTATTATAGCCGAAGCCCTTAAACCCGAGCGCTCTTACAACGTTAACCTTAACTATCTAACAAAAATTTTCACTAAAAATGGCTTTATTATTGGTTTGGACGCTTCAGCCTGGTATACCTATTTTACTAATTTAATTTTACCCGATTACGACACCAACCCTAACCAGATTATATATGACAATCTAGACGGAAAAGCCATAAGCAAAGGGCTTAGCCTAAATTTAGACGCTATGTTTGCAAATGGCATTAAATTACTTGTTGGAGCAACCGTTCAAGACGTATCGAAAACCGAACAAAACGTTACCGAACGTCAAATGTTAACAGAAAGCTTTACAGGCACTTGGGCAGCTTCGTATAAAAATTACACTTACAACTTATCTATAGATTACACAGGAAACCTATACGGACCCATGCGCCTTCCGCTTTTAGGGGATTTAGATCCCAGAATGGCAAACTCGCCTTATTGGAGTATCCAAAATGTACAATTAACATACGATGGCTTTGATAACTTTGAACTTTATGCTGGCGTGAAAAACATACTCAATTGGACCCCCAATAAAGGAAACCCATTTATTATAGCCCGATCACATGACCCTTTTGATGAAAATGTTCAATTTGACAATAGCGGAGATGTAGTTGCGACACAGGATAACCCATACGCCCTAACTTTCGATCCATCGTATGTTTATGGGCCAAATCAGGGTAGACGCTTATTTTTGGGATTGCGTTACACCTTAAATTAATTTTAATATGCTTCCTGCTTTTTATTAGTAACTTCGTAAAAAATTTTAATCGCGTGAAAAAGCTATTCTTTTTACTTATAATACCTGTTGTGTTTGGATGTAAAAACGAAAAAAAAAGTGATCAAAAACTTAACATCGTTACAACCACTACAATGATAACCGATTTACTGACCAACATAGGTGGCGACCTTATCAATGTTCAAGGTTTAATGGGCAGTGGTGTTGACCCCCATTTATACAAAGCAAGCGAAGGCGATGTTACAAAATTAGCCAATGCAGATATTATTTTTTATGGCGGTTTGCACTTAGAAGGAAAGCTTGTTGAAGTTTTTGAAAAAATGGCACATCAGAATAAAAAAACAGTAGCTCTTTCTGATGCTCTAAATCCTAATACACTTATAAGTTCGGAATCCTTTCAAGGCAACTTCGATCCCCATATTTGGTTTAACATTAGTTATTGGAAAACCATCACATCTTATGTAGTTAAAATACTCTCTGAAGCTAAACCAGAATACAAGCAAGCTTTTGAGTCCAATGGAAAAAGCTACATCGAAAAACTCACTATATTAGAATCTGAAGTAAATACCATTATAGAACAGCTTCCTAAAGAAAAACGCATTTTAGTAACGGCACATGATGCCTTCAATTATTTTGGAAAAGCATATGGTTTCAATGTTGTTGGCCTACAAGGTATCTCAACAGCTACAGAGGCTGGCGTTCAGGATGTTCAAAAACTGGCAGCTTTTATTATTGAAAACAAAGTAAAAGCTATTTTTGTAGAAAGTTCGGTTCCAAAACGAACCATCGAAGCACTAAAAGCAGCCGTGAATTCAAAAGATCACCACGTAGAAATTGGTGGCACTTTATATTCTGATGCTTTAGGAAGTGCTGGAACAGTTGAAGGAACTTATATAGGCATGTTTAAATACAATGTAAGCACTATTGTAAATGCACTAAAATAAAAACAGTCATAACAAAGACATAAATAATCGTATATGACAAAAATAGCTGTCCAAGTAGACGATTTAACAGTCGCTTATAATTACAAACCAGTACTTTGGGACATTGACTTAGAAATCCCTGAAGGTGTGCTTATGGCTATTGTTGGTCCTAATGGCGCTGGCAAATCCACACTTATCAAGTCTATCCTAGGTATTTTAAAACCCATTGCTGGAAGCGTTGGCATTTATGGAAAACCATACGACAAGCAACGCTCCCTGGTTGCTTACGTGCCACAGAAAGGCAGTGTAGATTGGGATTTCCCTACTACCGCTCTCGATGTTGTAATGATGGGAACCTATGGTAGCCTTGGCTGGATTAAACGTCCAGGACAAAAAGAAAAAAAAGCAGCCTTGGAAGCTCTTGAAAAAGTAGGTATGCTATCGTTTAAAAACAGACAAATAAGTCAGTTATCCGGCGGACAACAGCAACGTATTTTTTTAGCAAGAGCACTGGTGCAAAATGCCTCTATATATTTTATGGACGAACCATTTCAAGGCGTTGATGCGACTACCGAAATAGCTATTATCAATATCTTGAAAGAACTCCGAAAAGCAGGAAAAACAGTAGTTGTTGTACACCACGACCTACAAACGGTACCCGAGTATTTTGACTGGGTAACCTTTTTAAACGTCAAAAAGATAGCTACTGGCCCGGTTAAAGATATTTTTAACGACGATAACCTAACAAAAACTTACGGTATAAACTATAAAGTAGTAGTTAGTGACTAGTTGTTTAGTTGAAAAATAATTATAGATGAACCAAAGTTTAAATTCGAAAATCTTAATAGTTTTAAATTATACCTAACCTAATCACTAAAGGCTATCGACTTAACAGAATACATAGAACTCGTCTTTACAGACTACACACTTAGGACCATCACACTCGGAACAGCTATTTTAGGTGCGGTTTGTGGTATGTTAGGGAGTTTTGCCGTATTGCGCAAACAGAGTCTTTTGGGCGACGCCATTTCTCATGCCGCTTTGCCTGGCATTGCTATTGCTTTCTTAATTACTGGAGCCAAAGACAGCAACACTTTATTGCTGGGAGCTTTAATTAGCGGGCTTGTTGGTACCTTTTGGATTCGGGGCATTATTAGTAAAACCCATTTAAAATCCGATACTGCCTTAGGGCTTATCTTATCCTTGTTTTTTGGCTTTGGCATGTTATTATTAACATATATTCAAAAACTACCCAACGCAAATCAGGCTGGATTGGACAAGTATTTATTCGGACAAGCGGCAACACTTGTTGAAAGCGATGTTTGGCTCATGAGCATAGTTACAGGCATTTGCCTTTTGGTATTGTTGCTTTTCTGGAAAGAGTTCAAGATCCTATTGTTTGATGCAGATTACACAAAAACACTAGGCTTTAACATAAAGTTTATAGACATTTTAATTACAACGTTTATTGTATTGGCTATTGTTTTAGGACTACAAACTGTTGGTGTTGTACTTATGAGTGCCATGTTATTAGCTCCTGCCGCTGCTGCCAGGCAATGGACCAATAGTCTAAGTATGATGGTGTTTCTAGCTGCTGTATTCGGCTCCTTTTCCGGTGTGTTTGGAACCGCTATTAGCGCTAGCCAAAACAACCTGTCTACAGGCCCTGTTATTGTTATCGTTGCTGGTGTTTTTGTGCTGATTTCCTTTGTATTTTCACCAGGAAGAGGCCTCCTCTTTAAACAAATACGGTTTATTAAAAACCGTCGCGATTTAAAACTACATAAAACTCTGGCATTTATGTACCATATTGCCAAAACGCATGAAGATATTTCACACCCTCACACGATAAAGATTTTAAATAACTTTCAGGGCTATACAAAGGGAACGCTTCAAAAGTTAGTAGATAAACGCTATGTAAAACTTGAAAGCGGTAATTGGAGCCTAACTAACGAAGGCTATAAAACAGCAGCTAATTTATACAACCAACAATCCGAAAATAATGAGTAGCGCCCAATTGGAAATACAGCTGATTGCTAGTTTGGTTGCCATAGCCTGTGCCATTCCCGGAACCTTTTTGGTACTTCGTAAAATGGCCATGATAAGTGATGCTATTAGCCACTCCATCTTACCCGGTATTGTTATTGGCTTTTTCATTACTCAAGATCTAAATTCGCCCGTCCTTATACTTTTAGCTGCGCTTACTGGAATTATTACAGTAGTACTTGTAGAATACATACAAAAAACGGGGCTAGTTAAAGAAGACACAGCCATAGGGTTGGTATTCCCTGCTTTATTTAGCATTGGCGTGATATTAATTGCAAAAAACGCTAACGATATCCATTTAGACGTCGATGCGGTTTTACTAGGCGAACTTGCCTTTGCCCCTTTTGACAGACTCCTTGTTTCGGGAGTTGACCTTGGCCCAAAATCATTATGGATTATTGGCACTATTCTACTTATCACAATCACACTTTTAATAGCTTTTTTTAAAGAACTTAAAGTAAGCACCTTCGATGCTGGCCTGGCATCGGCACTGGGATTTTCACCAATGGTAATACATTACGGCTTAATGACGGTTTCTTCTGTTACTACTGTTGGTGCTTTTGATGCTGTAGGTGCTATATTGGTTGTCGCCTTGATGATTGCTCCTGCAGCAAGTGCCTATCTTATAACCAACAATTTAAAACGTATGTTAGCCTACGCCATTTGCTTTGGTGTAATTGGAGCCATTTCGGGGTATTGGATTGCGCATTGGCTGGATGCTTCTATTGCTGGATCTATAACATCTGTTTTGGGAATCCTTTTTTTAACAACCTATTTATTTGCTCCCAATAAAGGCATTATTGCCATTTTGTACAGAGAAAAACAACAACGCACCGAAGTATCATTACTTACATTTTTGTTGCATTTAAAAAATCATACCGATGAAACCGAACGTCATGTTAACCATCTTAACGAACATATTAACTGGCAAAAAGTGCGCTCTAAGACAGTTCTGGATTTAGCTCTTAAGAACAATATGATAGAAATTGAAAACAATATTGTATCTCTCACCGAAAAAGGCAATGTCTTTACAACGCAAGCCATAGACTACATTATTACCAACGAAGACTCTCAAATAGAAGACATGAAAGACGATTTCTTTTTGTTTAGGGGGTAATATTATTCAGAACAGAAATCATTTCGTAGCCAAAAACTACAAATTTTACTATATTGCCCTACATATATAAAAATCTTTCGTGGCACAACATAACGAACTTGGTAAAAAAGGCGAACAACTGGCAGAAGATTTCTTGCTGAAAAAAGGCTACGTTATCAAGGAACGAAACTACAGATTTGATAAAGCCGAGGTTGATATTATTGCGCAACTTAACGAAATACTAGCCATTGTTGAAGTTAAAACACGATCAACGATCGATTTCGGTAATCCGCAAGATTTTGTAAAACCTAAACAAATCCAACAACTTGTTAAAGCTGTAGATGCCTATATAATTAAAAACAATTTAAACGTAGATGTTCGGTTTGACATTATCGCTATTATAAAGAAGGGTAACGGTTATACCATAGAACACCTGGAAAATGCTTTCTACCATTTTTAACCATTCCTATAATAATAACGCTTATTCTACCTCAAAAAACTCCTTTAAAGCTTCAAAATCCTCAGGCTTTGAAACGATCTCCTTGTCTTTATTCAAAATAAAATAGGTGGGTGTAGCAGAAACATTATAACTATCCCCAATAGGGTTTTCCCATTTACCAGAACCATACACATGAATAAAATCTGGATAATTTTTAATAACTGATGCCCACTCATTTGGCTCTTCTTCCAAAGCTACAGCTACCACCTTAACATCTCTAGGCTTTCTGTTTTTAATGTAGGCTTCTAACAAAGGAATTTGATCCAAACAATGGGAACATGTACTACTCCAAAATACCAACACATAATTTTCTGCCCCCGTTAACTCACTTAATTTTCTTGGTCTTTTTTGGTTTTCATTGGGTTCTCCTAAAGAAAAATCGGGAGCCTTGCTACCTATCGAAGTATCCTTGTACAACAGCAATGCTCTTAACAATTCTTGATCGTTTAATAAAACTGCCAAATCCATCAGGTAGGCTTCCGCAATATAATTGGCAACGGGTTCTTCATTTAAATCAACCATTTGCTGCCATAATTCAACCAACAAACTTTTTTTAATCTCTGGATTTGTTTGCTCTATTGCTTTACAAAACGTATCAATGTTACTTATATAATTTGCTGTTTCATCAAGCCCTTTGGTCGACATTCCAAAAACATAATTTAGCATGCGTTCTATAAGAAAGCTGGAACTTTGGAGTACCTCATTATTAAAATCTACATGATCAAAATAATGCGCCTTTAAATTATCTGTATAGGTTGCTACATCTTCATATCCGTTAGGGATATAGGGTTTATTGGCTTTAATAAAATGCCAGGCTATCATCTCTTTTGTAGCTGATTCATAGTGCTCTTGCGTTTCTCTTTGCGTTTTAAAAATAGATGTCAAAGCGAGCGTATCTTCACTTTTTTCCCTATAAAACTTACCTATACTGTAGGTTATCATAGACATACTATTTGTATATGATGCTAATGATTTATTTTCGACAGAGGATTGGAATTTTACGCCTATTTCCGAATTAAAAGTAAGCACGATGTTTTCTTTGCCATTATAAATAACATCAAAATTATACTCTTCCTGCGGAATAGCGTATACCACCCTATATATACCCTTTGTAGCTGTAGAATCCATTGTAAACTCAAAACTTCCATCGACCCCTACTTTGGCATTAGCAACATAATTAGAAACTTGTGGCATAACCTTGTATAGCAAGGCTACTTTGTATTCTTCGGCTGGAGAAAACACCCCTTTTATAGTGTACTGTCCTAAAAGAATACTTGGTAGTAATAATACTAAAGTTGTAATGGATTTTAACATATTTGGTATTTATAACTATATAGACAATAATTAAGCCATAATAGGTTTTAGTATTTGCAATGCTTTCTTTACCGATTTAACACCTTCAAAAGTAAGCAATAAACGTAAACCATTGCGTGTTTGTTTTTCTTTCATTTTACAAGCTCCAGGATTGGATTGCACAAACTGGAGTACTTTTGAAAAATTTTTACTTTGATAAAAACTACTTTGCTGATCGTTTATAAAATACCCAACAAACTTACCATGTTTCATAACGATCTTTTCAAAACCTATTTTAGTCCCCAACCACTTAATACGAACACTATCTAGCAAATCCAATACTTGAACCGGTAATTCCCCAAACCGATCGACAAGCTCCACCTGAAACGCTTGCAATTCATCCTCGGTTTTTAAGTTATTAAGCTGCGTATAAAGATTTAATCTTTCAGCAATATTATTTACATAATCATCTGGAAACAATAATTCAAAATCCGAATCGATTATAATATCCTTTACATAAACCTTATCTTCATCGGCTTCTTGGTACAGATCCTTAAATTCATTCTCTTTTAGCTCATCGATAGCTTCATTCAATATTTTTTGATACGTATCAAACCCTATTTCATTTATAAACCCACTTTGTTCACCACCTAACAAATCTCCAGCTCCTCGTATTTCCAGATCCTTCATTGCTATATTGAAACCACTACCAAGCTCCGTAAATTGCTCCAAAGCAGTCATACGCTTCAGGGCATCTTCGGTCATTGCCGAATATTCCGGCGTTATGAAATAGCAAAAAGCTTTTTTATTGCTACGTCCAACACGTCCGCGCATTTGATGCAAATCACTAAGCCCAAAATTATTTGCATTATTAATAAAAATGGTATTTGCGTTAGGAACATCAAGCCCACTTTCCACAATTGTGGTACTTACCAATACATCAAAAGCACCATCCATAAAAGCCAACATAAGCTGCTCTAATTTTTTGCCTTCCATCTGCCCATGACCAATACCAATTTTAGCATCGGGAACTAACCTTTGGATCATCCCCGCAACTTCTTTAATGTTTTCAATACGGTTATGAATAAAAAATATCTGACCGCCTCGTTGTATTTCATAACTCACGGCATCACGAATGGTTTCTTCGTTAAAACGAATAACATGACTTTCAATAGGATACCGGTTAGGTGGCGGCGTAGTAATTACCGATAAATCCCTAGCTGCCATTAAACTAAACTGAAGCGTTCTCGGAATTGGTGTTGCCGTTAAAGTTAACACATCCACATTGTCCTTTAAAGTTTTCAACTTCTCTTTTACGGCCACTCCAAACTTTTGTTCTTCGTCTACAATAAGCAACCCTAAATCTTTAAACTTAACATTTTTATTAACGAGTTGATGGGTCCCGATAATGATATCTACACTCCCCTTTTCTAAGCTTTCTAATGTTTCCCGCTTTTCTTTAGCCGTCCTAAAGCGATTAACATAATCTACCGTAACAGGAAAATCCTTTAAGCGTGCAGAAAATGTCCTGTAATGTTGGTAGGCTAAAATTGTAGTAGGCACCAATACCGCTACTTGCTTCCCATTATCGACAGCTTTAAAGGCTGCACGAATAGCAACCTCGGTTTTACCAAATCCTACATCGCCACAAACTAGACGATCCATAGGACGTTCGCTTTCCATATCTGCTTTAATATCTGCAGTTGCAGAGCTCTGGTCTGGGGTATCTTCATAAATAAAAGACGATTCCAACTCTAACTGCATATAGCTATCGGGGTTGTACTGATATCCTTTTTGTGTCTTTCTTTTAGCATATAGCTTTATGAGATTAAAAGCAACATGCTTTACTCGCGCCTTGGTTTTTTGCTTTAGTGTTTTCCAAGCATTGCTCCCTAACTTATATACTTTTGGCGGTTTCCCATCTTTACCATTAAACTTGGTTATTTTATGTAGCGAGTGAATGCTTAAATACAATACATCGCGCTCACCATACACCAACTTTATAGCCTCTTGCTTCTTCCCTTCAACATCTATTTTTTGTAGCCCTCCAAATCTACCAATACCATGATCGATATGCGTTACGTAATCACCAATATCTAAGTTTGTAAGCTCTTTTAGTGTAATGGCCTGTTTTTTAGCATAACCATTTTTGATATGGAATTTATGGTATCTTTCAAAAATTTGATGGTCTGTATAACAAACTACTTTGGCATCATTATCAACAAACCCCTCATGTAACGATAGCACCAGAGTTTTATAGTGTACATCTTCTTCTACATCCTCAAAAATATCGTGAAACCGCTTTGCTTGTTGTTCACTAACGCAGGCTATATAGTTATCGTATCCCTCACTAAACTTTGCATTTAAATCTTCAATTAACAAATTGAATTGCTTGTTAAAGGCTGGTTGCGGCATCGTATTAAATTCGATGCTATGAGATACTTTTCCCGTACTTGACAGGATCGCCGAACTACCAAATTCTATAATCGAAAAATCCAACAGTTGTCTTTTAAGCATCTCCGAATTACAGAACAACTCATTGGGTTCTGCATGCTTAATATCTGCCGACAGTGTTTTAAAAGCAGCTTCGGCCTTAGCATAAAAATCATCTATCCTTGAAAAAAACAACTCTGCATTTTTAAGACATATCGTCGTTTTGCCTGCTATGTAATTCAAAAAACTTTGTCGGCGCTCTTCTAAAAGCTTGTTGGCTACATTGGGAATAATATTTATCTTTTTTATCTGCTCTACAGACAACTGTGTCTCAACATCGAAGGTTCTAATACTGTCTACTTCATCTCCAAAAAACTCAATGCGATAAGGCTCATCGTTCGAAAAGGAAAACACATCAACAATACCTCCGCGAACTGAGAAATCACCTGGCTCTGTTACAAAATCGACTCTTTTGAATTTGTACTCAAATAACACTTCGTTAACAAAATCAATAGACAGGTTATCTCCAACACCAACTTTTAACGTATTCCTCTCTAATTCTTTTCTAGTAACTACCTGCTCAAAAAGCGCATCGGGATAGGTAACAATAATGGCCGGCTTTTTACGAGAGTTTATACGGTTTAACACCTCGGCCCGCAGCAAAACATTAGCATTATCTGTTTCCTCTATTTGATAAGGTCTCCGATAGCTGCCAGGATAAAACAAAACATCCTTATCACTACATAACTGCTCTAAGTCGTTTAGATAAAAAGCAGCTTCTTCTTTATCATTAAAAACGATTAAAAATGGGGCTTTAGACGCTTTAAAAACATTTGAAATAACAAAAGAAAAAGACGATCCAACGAGCCCTTTAACATGTACTTTCCTTTTGGAATCGGCAATAGCTGCCTCCAGCTTTTGCGTTTGCAAAAGCTGTGCGTAAGTCTGAGAGAGAATGGTTTTACTCAACTAATTAAATTTGTAAGTCCTTGGTTTTACACCACACATATTTACGTGCAAATATAACCAAGAATTACAAATTATAAACGTTTGAACTTATTGCTTTTAACATACAATGCTATTTGTTTTTTTAGTATCTTATAATACGAAATCAATGAAAAAAAAGACGGTCTAATTTATCCTACTTTTCATTTTAATTTGTACAAAAAAAAATGTAGGTTTGCAGCATATAAAAACAACATATAATATGTCGATTTCAGATTTATTTGACAGTGGATTTAAAAAGCGTAACGAAGATCATTTTGCCGCTATCGTGCGTGTTGCTATGGATGATGGTGTAATCTCTGAAGAGGAAAGAGCCTTTTTAGACAGGTTGGCCCATAATTTAAGTATTAGCGAGGATGATTATAAACAAATCTTAAAAGATTATAAATCGCATCCAATTAATCCTCCGCATTCATACGATATGAGATTAGAGCGTTTATACGACTTGGCTCGTATGGTATACGTAGATCACATTAAAGGTGACCATGAAGAAGTTCTGTTAACAAAAATTGCTGTTGGTTTAGGTTTTACACCATCAAACGTAAAATATGTTATAGACAAGGCATTGACTTTAGTAAGCGAGGGTGCTACGCTCGACACCTTTACCGAAGAAATAAAAAACATGAATAGATAAGTACAGATATTTCTGTGTATCGAAAAGGGAGAACCAAATAGTTCTCCCTTTTTTTATAAAATGCTCTAACAACTCATTTCTTATAAAACGGTGTCCGTTTAGCTAAATACTTTAGTGTTATTTTATAAGCATCCTGTGTGTTCCAAAATGCTGTATGATCCTGGCTAAATATACTACTGCCCCTATCATTATATATATTCATTATCATAGACGTTGAGTAATTTTGAACCGTTGTTGAACTGGAACTACTTGAAGTCTTAACTTTATTATCATTAAAAATATTACCTATTAAATTTCCTTTTTTATCTACATGTACTTTATTATCACGCTTTGATGTAATCGTGGCATTTGAACTACTAAAAGTATTCTGCTGTGTTTTTTCGACCGAAACCGTTCCCTGAATAACATATTCTACACCTAGCACATGACATATCTCTCCCATAGTAAAACCATCAATATTATTATTGGTTACACCCGCTTTTATCAACAAAGCATTGGTTGTCCTTGGATCTTGGTACTTCAGCTCACCATTATGCTTGCTAAAAACTGAAAAAGCCTCCTGCTGAATTCTGTTAGATATTACTTCAGAGCCCTTACTTTCATCTTTTATATAAGCAAAAGGAAGAATCGCAACCCTATTGTGATGATCCTCAATGTTTACATCTTGTCCTTTCAAAGAACTTGTCTTATTAAAAAACTCAATCCTTCCAGAAGCGAACGTAATTTTTACAATATCGCTTTTTTTAACATTGTAATTTACGGATTCATTCTTATAAACAAACTTAACAGTATCGTCATTAATTTCCTTAACGGTCCCTTCCATCTCTTCACCATTAGTCTTCAATATAATATCATTATTTTGGGCTACCGTCGAAAACGTCCCTAATACAATAAGCACAAAAAACAAAAAAGACCTCATCTTTTATAATTTAGAGTTTCACAAAACACTACAATTTACAAATATTTGATTACAAATTACTTATATAACTTTAACTGAATTCGCTTTCTAGGAATATCCACATCTAAAACCTTAACAATAACTTGTTGGTGCAAACTCACGTGTTCGTTTACATCTTTTACAAAACCATCTGACAGGTTAGACACATGAATTAGCCCGCTTTCTTTAATACCAATATCCACAAAACAACCAAAATTGGTTATATTATTTACAATCCCAGGCAACAATTGTCCTTCCCGAAGATCGTTAATTGTTTTAATATTTTGATTAAAGGTAAACACCTTAGCCTTTTCACGAATATCCAATCCCGGTTTTTCGAGTTCTTTAATTATATCCTTAAGTGTTGGCAAGCCAATAGTATCTGTACAGTAGGTTTCTAAATTTATGCTTTGAAGCTCTTTTGTGTTTCCAATAAGCTCCCTAATGTTCTTCCTCAAATCCTTGGCCATTTTAACAACAATGGCATAACTTTCAGGGTGAACCGCCGAATCGTCTAATGGATTTCTAGCATCCTTAATTCTTAAAAACGCAGCACCTTGTTCAAATGCTTTACCTCCTAGACGAGGCACTTTTTTAATATCTTCCCTTGAAGTAAATTTGCCTTGTTCATCACGATAAGCCACTATATTTTCTGCTAGCTTTACACCTATACCCGAAACATAACTCAACAAGGATTTGCTTGCTGTATTAATATTAACGCCAACAGCATTTACACAACTCTCAACCACCGTATCGAGTTCTTTTTTTAATTTTGTCTGATCAACATCATGTTGATACTGCCCGACACCAATTGATTTAGCATCTATCTTAACCAGTTCTGCCAAAGGATCTTGTAAACGCCTTCCAATAGAAACCGAGCCGCGCACGGTAACATCGTAATTAGGAAATTCTTCCCGCGCTATCTTTGAAGCCGAATAAATACTGGCACCTGCTTCACTAACCACAAATACCTCTATCTCATTTTTAAAACGAATTCTTCTAATAAGTGCTTCTGTTTCGCGTGAGGCCGTTCCATTTCCAATGGCTATGGCTTCAATCTTATAAGCATCAGCCAGAGAGCTTATCTTTTTCATTGCTCCTGCAGTATCATTTTTTGGTGGATGAGGGTATATTGTTTCGTTATATTTCAATTGTCCCTGTGCATCTAAACACACTATTTTACATCCCGTTCGATATCCGGGATCAATACCCATAACACGCTTTTCCCCTAGTGGAGCTCCTAATAACAACTGTTTTAAATTTTTAGCAAATACCATAATGGCAGAGGCATCAGCTCTTTCTTTTGCTATTTGTAAAGCCTCATTGCTAAGCGATGGCAATATTAAACGCTTGTATGCATCTTTAATAGCTATTTGTATTTGATCTGAACATCCGTTTTTAGAACGAATAATCCTGTTTTCGATATGTTCAATAGCTCGCTCATTATCAATCTCTATCTTAACTCTAACAAAACCTTCTTTTTCTGCTCTTAAAACAGCCAGTAACCGATGTGACGGCATACGGGTTAAGCTTTCAGACCAATCAAAGTAATCCTTAAACTTTTGCGCTTGCTCTTCATCTGCTTTTGTTTTAATGACTTTAGTAGAGAGCATAGCGTAACGCTCTAACTGGTTACGAATATAATTTCTAATATCACTACGTTCGTTTACCCATTCAGAAATAATGTTACGGGCTCCTTCTAAGGCATCGTCAATAGTATTTACTCCTCCTTTTACATATATATTAGCAATAGGCTCAAGATCATTGGTATTTTGTGCCATTATAATTTTAGCCAAAGGCTCCAACCCCAAAGCCTTAGCGTTGTCTGCTTTTGTTTTACGGCTTTTTTTATATGGCAGATATAGGTCTTCCAAAGCCATCAGGTCTTCAGCATTCTTTACTCTTTGTTCCAGATTGGGTGTTAAAACGCCTTGTTCCCCTAAAGCCTTTAAAATAGTTAACTTTCGCTTTTCTAAAGTTTCATACTGTTCTTTGAACTTAACTATTTCACCTATTTGAACCTCATCTAAATTACCGGTTCGTTCTTTTCGGTAACGTGCAATAAAAGGAACGGTACAATCTTCATTTAATAATTCAATTGTATTTTTTACAGATTGGGTCGATAATTGGGTTTGTCCTACTATAAAGGATATTATACTGGTCATTAAAATATGTATAGCTTAATTGTTTATTAAGAAATTTAAACTGTGTCTAAAAAAAAATCTCGCTTTCAAAGTAACATTGAAAACGAGATGTTCACAAATTTAATCTGTTTTTTTTTAATTGCCAGCTTCTGCTTTAGCCGCTTCTATCATTTTCTCATTTGGCAAGATGGCTATGTTAACACGTCTGTTCTTTGCACGCCCTTCTGCTGTTGCATTGTCATGTAAAGGTTGCGTTTCTCCAAACCAATTGGTAGTTAAACGCCCCTGACTTATACCTTTCTGTACCAGATAATTCGTAACGGCATAAGCACGATTTTTAGAAAGTGTCATATTGTAATCTTCAGCACCGGTACTATCGGTATGCCCAACAACCAAAAGATTGGTATCTGGGTATTCTTTAAAAACGCCTATAAGCTTATTTAAAGTGGTTTGAGAAGCTGCATTGATATTGTACTTATTGGTATCAAAATACACACCACTATTTTCATCGAAGGTTACAACAATACCATCATCTACACGTTCTACCTGAGCTCCTGGAATTTCTTCCTCTATTTGCTGTGCTTGTTTATCCATTTTCTTTCCAATAAGCACGCCTGCGGTTCCTCCAACAACACCACCAATAACGGCTCCCAATTCGCCATTACCACCTTTTCCAACATTATTACCTATAATAGCACCTAAAACTGCTCCTCCAGTTGCTCCAATTACACCTCCCTTTTGAGCATTGTTTGCATTCTGGATTGCTTTACAATTAGTAAGGCTTGCTGTAATTGCAACAGCAAAAATTAATATACTTGCTCTTTTTAATATTTTTCTCATTTGTCAATATTTTTTTTTAAGATTTTGTAAAGTTCATAGTAATTGTAAACGGCTTTCCATCTACTGATACGGTTTGCTGCCATTGCATGGCGGTATCCGATAAGGATGCTAAGCGCAACCTAAAGCCCTGTTTAGTTTCCGATTTATGTTTCTCGTTGGTAGGCTTCAATAAAAAATCATAAAGCCCTGTTTGCTTATTTATTTCATCAATTGTAAAAATAAAATGACGGTCACCAGTTTCGCAAGCGTATTTACCGATAGAATATATGCCAGTATTATTATTAGGTACAAACTGCCAAGTACTCCCCTCAAAGCAAGCTTTGGAAACATCATTAAGCAAAGTGACATTGTATGTCCCGGCTTCACTATAACTAATTGAATTTAATGTCCAATTGCCTTTCATAACTTTTTTAGAATCTCTTATAGTTTTTGATCCTCCACAGGCCATTAAAGTCACGGCCATAACTAATAAAATTATTCGTTTCATATAATATTTATAAAAATTAATAGCATACACTAACATATACGTGAGGATACCGTTTATAGATTAGATAAAACAAATAACTCTTAAAAACTATTACAGTATTACTCTTTAGTTTTATAGACACAAATCTAAATGGGATTGTCACATATACTAAAAAAAACAGACTACTTTATCTAATAATCTGCTCTTCATATATAATTAATAAACGGCTTGAAACATTAAGCCACTTTCTTGAGTAAGTCATAGCACGGGCACTTCTTACAGCGTTTGTTCTCGCCTTTTTTGTATTTCTTGCAGCAACTGCTCTTTACTTTTTCAGGAAGTACTATTCCCGCCTTTTCAAGTTTCTTAATTGCCTTTTTTTTCTTCTTTTTGCCCAAGAGAATCCATCTAAATGATTACTTCGGGCAAAAGTAGTTGTTTTTATTAAATCTAAATAAGGTTAAATGTTAAAATTATTGAATATCTTCTGCAGAAGCGGTATTTACGGTTAGGGTCTGTATATCTCTATCGAACAAGTACAGACCTCCCTTATCGTCCCCAATTAAATTTATTTTATCTAAAATCGTACGAGCCATGGCTTCTTCTTCAATTTGCTCAGAAACGTACCACTGCAAAAAGTTATGCGTCGCATAATCCTTTTCCTGTAGGGTAACATGAACCAATTCATTAATACTTTCTGAAACAAAGACTTCGTGTTCGAAAAGCTTTTTAAACATTTCTTTAAACGATTTGAATGTTACATTCGGCGCCTTTAAGGCCGAAATTTGAGCATGCCCGCCCCGCTCATTTACAAACTTAACAAGCTTCAACATATGGTCTCGCTCTTCATCGGATTGTTTGTACATAAAATTCGAAATACCTTCAAGACCTTTTATTTCCGCCCAGCAGGCCATTGCCAAATAGATCTGCGACGATTCTGCTTCAATTCTTATTTGATCATTAAGTGCTTTTTCTATCTTTTTTAATAACATAATACGGCTTTTTTGTAAAGTTACGGCTTTCTTGACTTTTCTCACAAACCGACATCAAATTATTTAATGAAAACCTAAACCCATACTTTAAACCCATTTTCTAAAACACCATGCGGTCTATGTAACCTTAAAAAAGTACCTTTAGTCTCCAAAATTGAAAATAAATAGTTCATGAACATTTACAAATCGGGAAGCCTCCTTTCTTATGGAATGCTTCTACTTCTTATGATTAGCGGATATAAGGCAATGCCTCAAGACATCGCTTCCTCCAATGCCCCGGATAACAGCAAAGCTTTTCATTCCAAATTTTCTTCATACGAACTAGATGAAGATCCGGTAAAACTCATTCCCAGACCTCAGACCATTCGTTGGGAGCATAAGCATATCGAAATAACAGCAATCTCTTTTATCCCTCTCAATAATACCGATTCTCACGTTTTAGATAAGGAAGTAACGCAAATTTGTAAAGATTATAGGATTGTTTTAAAACAAGATAATTCTTATCGTATCGCGTTTTTAACCGACAAGAATGTATTACCTGAAGGCTATATTATGGAGGTTACAAAAAAAGGAATCAATATCAAGGCTTCCACCGAGTCAGGACATTATTATGCACTACAAACATTACGTCAGCTCTTGAGGCAAAAAAGTGATGGCGTTTTACAATTAGAATTATGTCGTATAGAAGACCATCCGGCTTTTCCAATACGCGGATACATGATCGACGTAGGCCGCAATTTTCAAACGATGGCTTCCCTGAAGAAGCAATTAGACATCATGTCTAAATATAAACTGAACACCTTTCATTGGCATCTTACTGACAGGCCTGCATGGCGCATCGAAAGCAAGGCATACCCACAACTGGTGGCCCCTGAAAATCACAGACCAACAAGAGATCCCGGTAAATACTACACCTACAACGACATACGGGAACTGATATCTTATGCCAGGGAACGTCAAATTACCATAATCCCTGAAATCGACATGCCCGGTCATAGTGATTCGTTTGTCCAAGCAATGGGATTCAGAATGGAATCGAATGAGGGCATGAACGCCTTGAAAACTGTTTTGAATGAATTTTTTAGTGAAATTCCAAAAGAAATGGCCCCAATGATACACATCGGATCCGATGAAATTCGGATCCGATGAAATTCATATCAAAAACCCGAAGGAGTTTATCTCAAAAATGGTAAAAATAGTTGAAGATAATGATCGAAAAGCGATTGTATGGTCCCCGGGACTAGAAGCAGACAAAAGTGTGATAAGGCAAACATGGGGTAGCAATCCTAATCTGAATCCGGACGGAATAGAAGAAATAGATTCACAAAGAAGCTATATTAACGGAGGAGAACCCATGTCGTTCATCAATACCCTTTTATTTAAACCTATTGGCTCCGAATCCCATAATAAGGTATTGGGAGGTATTATATGCTTATGGCCAGACGTTAACTTAAACGATGAAAACGATGCATTTATACAAAACCCCGCATACCCTGCTTTACTCACTTATGCCTGGTCTACCTGGACCGCGGATATAACATCGGCTCCCGACAGTTACTTGGTAAATCCACCCACTAACAATGCCGAGGCTGCCAGATATTTTAAACACTATGAAAATTTTTTAATCGATCATAAAGATCGTTATTTTTCTAAAGAACCTTTTCCTTATGTTGCCCAAAGTGACAAGCAGTGGCATGTTATAGGCCCCTTTAATGGAAACGATGGTGACGACATTCTTAAAATTGATGCTTCTCACTATTCCTATAACGGAAAAGACATCAAATGGCAAAAGGCATCCGGGAATACTTTGGTTATCAAAGCGCGCTGGCTGAATAACGGCTACTTCCCCGAGATCAAACCCGATCAGTGTGCTTATGCTATGACCTATATATATAGCGATGAACAAAAGCAGGTCCCATCGTGGATCAATTTTGAGACCCCTCTAAGAGCCAATAGAGTGTATTCAGGACTGCCTGATAACGGAAAGTGGGATGCCAATGGCGGTATCATTTACTTAAACGACAAAGAATTACCAGGCCCACAATGGCAAAACCCTAATTGGAAACCCAGCAAACAAAAGGGATGGGGGTCTGCAGAAGATCAGGAAATTCCCTGGAGTAAAGAAGAACTCTATTGGACCAGACAACCCTTTTTGTTAACCCTAAACAAAGGATGGAACAAAATAGTGGTAAAAATACCCTATACAAATGATTTTCAAAACTGCACCTTTACGTTTATTCCCTTAGACATGGAAGGTCTTAAATTTTCCGTCGATCAAAGTAAATAACAATGTTTATCAGTCCTAAAACCAATCATGAAAACATTAACCCTAAACAATAGAGTAAGGCTGCTCATGTCTTTTGAACATGAACAGCCTTACTTTATTACTTTATACCTCGAAAACTACTTTACTTCCAAAATATATTGTGGAGTCGGATTCAATGGACAGAAATACACATATTCCCCTTTTTTCAATGTTGTAGCTTTAGACTTTTCAACTTTTCCGTCTTTAACAACAGTTGTTACATAGGCTGTTTTTATGTGATTTTCGGGATTACCGGCATCCTTTCCTTTTGGAACCAATACCAGACCAACATCCTTTCCAACATGATTATTTGACACCTCAAAAACGTAGGTTCCTTCACTAACCGTTATGGCCTTCTGGGTAAACTCTCCCGGGGTTTGCTCTAATGAGATCACCTTTACGTTATTACTGCTCTCCTGCGCATTAGCATCAATTACAAATGCCAATGCTAAAACTAAAATTAAAACGATTCTTTTCACACGAATAAATTTAAGTTAAACATTTAATTTTCAGTATTTTAATTATTATCAGTTAAGGACAC
>NZ_BAABCY010000020.1:0-48411 GCF_039539345.1 Snuella lapsa
CTGGGGGGAATCCTGATAAGGTTTTTAAAACTTAAAAAAAATGGACGGAATTTCTTCCGACCATGGCTACCCGATTGGGATGCTTTTTTTATAACACACACATAACATGTAGTTGATATCTTTCATCGTTTATAGGAATAAATTTACATCGATAAATTAAAACCTAAATATCATGAAAAAAATTACTTTATTACTAATTACATTTTTTACCATATCACTAAGCTTTGCCCAAACCTACAAATACCATAGATTTTATAGTTCTATTAGGAACAGTGACGGTACTTCAACCCAGATAGACCAGCAAGTAGCAGAGGCTAATTGTGGCAATACTTATGCATTTAACGAACTAGGAGGCAGATACTATGTAAACATTCAAATCGATACTAAACTCATTCCAGGTAGATTTTATTATCTGAATTTTGGTCAAGGTTATAAATATTACTACCTGTATACTTCAACAAATAACGAACATAATGATGAAGATTACAGACTTAGCTTACCATATGACATAACTTCCATATGCACCCCAATAGATACAGATGGAGATTCAATTCCAGACGCCACAGATAACTGTCCTTATACACCCAACGCCAACCAATTAGACACAGACGGTGATGGAATTGGAGATGTTTGTGAAAACATATCTTACAAATACCATAGATTTTATAGTTCTATTAGGAACGGTGACGGCACTTCAACGCAGATAGACCAGCAAGTAGCAGAGACTAATTGTGGCAATACTTACGCATTTAACGAACTAGGAGGCAGATACTATGTAAACATTCAAATCGATACTAAACTCATTCCAGGTAGATTTTATTATCTGAATTTTGGTCAAGGTTATAAATATTACTACCTGTATACTTCAACAAATAACGAACATAATGACGAAGATTATAGAACAAATATAACGCATACTATTGAATCTATTTGTCCAGATTCTGATAATGATGGTGTGATTGATGCAAATGATAATTGTCCTAATAATTACGGAACAAGTTCAAATGGATGTCCAGATTCAGATGGTGACGGTATAAATGATTATGATGATAATTGTCCCACACAATATGGCTTTGATAATGGTTGTCCATTAGCAGACTTTGTTGTAGAAAGTTTTAGTTTGACGCAAGAAAATGTCGGCACTACTAATGCCCCTTATTTTGAACTTAAATTCTGTGCAACAATTGAAAATTTAGGAGATGATTATGGTCGCCCAGCAAAAGTAGAAATTCTGCTTTCTACAAAAAATAATAGTTATGACCCCGGAATAGTTGCAGGAACAGGTGGTAATATAACCCTTAATGAAAACATTGCTCCCAATGGAGGGACAAACGACTATTGTTTTACACACTCAGGCACACAAATAGATCCGATTTTTGGTGGCAGATACCTATCGCAGTATAATTATGTTTATATAATTATTCATGAAGGATCTGAGGAATACAGTACAGACAACAATGAAGCTTTTTACACAAAAAATATTTCATATATTACCTCTAAACTTTCAAATAAAGAAAAGACATTATCCTTAACAGAACCAAATTCAACTTCAACCTTAAAAGAAAACAAAGTAAAGCCCTATAGATTTGGCGTATATAACTTATCAGGTCAATTAATATTAAATGAAACCGTAAATACAATTGAAGAAGAAAATAACATGATAAAGAATCTTTCTTCCGGTCTTTACATTGTAAAAACCCCATCGAATACTAGAAAAGTTTTAAAAGAATAATTGATTGTTTGGATGGTAAAACACAAATGAGGTCGTCTAAAAAGTAATTTTTAGGCGATTTTTTTATTTTGTTTGATTGACAGTTTGTATTGTTTTTTTGCGTTTTTAACCTTCGAGTAAAAAAGTTTCAAGTTAGGTTTATATCGTTAAACTGAACTTCTTTAGGTTATGTGCCATAGCTATTAGACCTATTTCGGTGGTCACTTTATCCATACCTCGAAGTAAAAATCGTTTGAAGTTCATATTGTGCTTTATATTTCCAAAAACAGCTTCTACATCCCACGGGCGTTGTTTTCTTTTTTTGATGCCTTCTTCGCTCGTTAGCAATGTTCTGGCTTTTTGCTTAAGACGTTGTAGGTTGTAGTTTCGCTCTATAATTCTGTTTCCCTTGGCTTTATGGCAACTACCCCGTAAGGGGCAGCCATTACAATTTTTAGCCTGGTATCCATGTATGGTTTGTGTAAATCCGTTTTTAGTTTGCTTAGTGTAACTGCCTATGCTTTGCATTTCTTGACCCATTGGGCAGTAATAACAATCTTTTTCTTTATTGTAATAGAGGTTGTTCGGGTGGTACGGATTTTCTGAGCGGCTCTTTCTTTTTTGTTCTTTATGGAAGTAGTTGTACTTGACAAAGGCATCAATACCCTTTTGTTCTAAATGGGTATAGTTTTCCTCGCTCCCATAGCCTGCATCGGCAGTAATGCTATGGGGTATTTGTTGATAGCTCTCTATAGTATTGTCTACAAAATCTTTTAATGTAGTCGTATCGGCAGTGGTTTGGGCCAATTGATAATTGGTAATGTATTGGTTGTTTGTGCTGGCTTGAAAATTGTAGGCAGGTTTTAACTGTCCGTTTTGCATATGGTCTTCTTTCATCCGCATAAAAGTGGCATCAGGGTCGGTTTTACAGTAACTGTTCCTACCTTTGAGTATGGCTTCCTGTTCACCATATTTATTTAGATTGGATGGCCAGTTTTTCTTGGCATAAGTAAGCTTTTGCTTTACTTTCTTATCCACATCTTTTCCTTTTAGGGCTTCATTGATCTGATCAATGGTAGCTGCTACTTTTTCAGCATCAATGGCTTCAAAATCTGGAGTATTAGGGATATGTTGTTCCTCCTTGTAAACTTTTTCTACGTAAGACCAGAGTTCTTGTAATTGTTGTTGGATACGGGTCTTGTTCTTGCCTATAGACTTGCCCCATACAAAGGTGTAGCGATTGGCGTTGGCTTCTATTTTAGTACCATCGACATAAAGGTCTTTTAAGTTGATGGCTCCTTGGTCTACCAACAATAGAACAACTTGGTTGAATATCTTTTTTAAATGGCCTTTTAAACGTTTGCCCCTAAAGTCGTTAATCGTGTTATGGTCGGGTTTGTTCTGACCGCTTAACCACATAAAATGAATGTTTTCACTCAGGGCTTGTTCTATCTTTCTTGATGAGTATAGGTTGCGTAAGTAGGCATAAATAATAACCTTTAGCAACATTCTAGGGTGGTAGCTTGATGTGCCGCCTCCTTTATAGCTGTCCTCTAATGCCGTGATATCTAAACAATCTAAATAGTGTTGACAATGCGAACGGGATGGTTAATTGGTACTAAATCATCGTAACTGGGGGGAAGTAAACTTAACTGGTCCTGATGGTAAGTCTTGAAAACTACTTTTTTGCTCATAGCTAAAGTTACAAACGAACTCAATTAATAACAAAAAAAAAGACTGCCTTTTCAGACAGCCTCTTTATCTTTGATGCCATTTAGTTTAAAACTCCGATTTTTCTTTAACCTCGGTTTCTTTTAAACCTGCTATCGCATTAGCGTCATAATCTACTTCTTTTACTGTTTCTTTGGTCCAGTAAAACCATTTGCCGACTTTCTTCCCATTATCATAATTACCTGAAACAATTTTTTCGCCTTCTGTGTTAAAACTTAACCACTCCCCTTGTAATTTACCATCTGTTGTGTAAGTTCCTGTTTGACTTACAACACCATTGTCATGATAGTAAACTGCCTCAATGAGGTTTGTTTCTTTATTAAATTTTAAATCTCTCTTCTGCTTTTGTTGTGCAAAAGAAACCACAGTAATGAAAAAGGCAACTAAAATTAAAACTGAATTCTTCATAATTATGGGGTTTTTAACATTTATATAATCAAAGATACGAAACACATAACTTTAAATCAACATTTACATAACATTAATTTAACATTAAAATTTTACAATCCTGTTTTTTAAGTATTTACACCCTGAAAAAACACCTACAATTATTAATGATTAGTTAATATTAACATTACAATTATGTTACTTTCAACCTAGATATTTGCTCTTGTCTTAAGACAACAATATTAGTTTGTCATATAATCTATTAGTTTTTGTCGACTACATTATTATGATTTCTAATGAGGACTGCCTTGGCCAAGGCAGTCTTTTTTTATAAGTTTAACAATTAGGAAACATTAAGTTAACATTAAGATTGGTTCTTTGCAGCGACAAAAACTAATACTTGATGAAAACTAAAATTATCCATGTGGTAATTGCTTGTTTGGCAATTACTTCATTCCAAGCGCAAGAGATAAAAGCCTCTAAATTTGGAAAAGGTCTTCTTAACATTGTTGGGGAGGATAGTACTTGGACCATGAAGCTAGGCTTAAGAATGCAACTTCTTGGAACTTCTACTTGGGAAGAGAACGCTTCTAACGAAACCAGTTTTTTGGCAAGAAGGGCACGTTTAAAATTTGACGGTTTTGCATTTAGCCCAAAACTAAAGTACAAAATTGAGCTTGGGCTATCCAACAGAGACCAATCTGGTGCTTCTGAGTTTACGCATAATGCCCCAAGATATATTCTAGACGCCATGCTTAAATGGAATTTCTATGAAAATTTTGAAATATGGTTTGGTCAAGGCAAACTTCCAGGAAATAGAGAACGTGTTATCTCTTCTGGCGACTTACAACAAGTAGATCGTTCTTTATTGAACAGCCGGTTTACTATAGACCGTGATTTTGGATTTCAGTTACGTCACCATTTTAACCTTACAAACACTTTTGTTGTAAAAGAAATATTCTCATTGGCACAGGGAGAAGGAAGAAACGTAACTACTGGCAATTTAGGAGGCTACCAATACACTGGTCGTATTGAACTGCTACCTATGGGCAACTTTTCCAATAGTAAAGGCGACTACAAAGGTGCTGATTTAAAAAGGGAAAAAACACCAAAATTAGCTATTGGCGTTAGTTACGACCATAACAGTAACGCAGTAAAGACTAGAAGCAACCAAGGATCTTATATGATAACCGATACTGGTTTTTTTGAAACTAATATTAATACCTTCTTTGTAGATGCCATGTTCAAGTACAACGGATTTTCATTAATGGCCGAATATGCCGATAGAGATGCTGAAGATCCTTATGCCAAAAACTCTGATGGCTCTTTAACTGGTGATGAAGTTCAAGTAGGTAAAGGGTTCAATATTCAAACTGGTTATTTATTCCCATCGAACTGGGAAATATCTGGACGTTACACTTCAGTAAATTTAGATAAGACTATAACAGGAAAAAATCCCGAAAAACAATATACTTTCGGAATTTCTAAATATCTTGTAGGACACAAGTTAAAAGTACAAACAGACATAAGCCATTTAGAGGTTACAAATGGCAATAATGAGTTAATGTACAGATTGCAGTTTGACATACACTTCTAACTAATAAAACATAACAATAACTTAACATAACAAACAAAAACACTAAGGATATTTGCAAATTATTTCAAACTACATATGGAAAACATTTATTTATTTATGATTATAGCCTTGGCCGTATTAGCTGTTGCTGATTTGGTCGTAGGTGTGAGTAATGATGCTGTAAACTTTTTGAATTCTGCCATAGGATCAAAAGCTATTTCTTTTAAAACCATAATGATTGTTGCCAGTTTGGGGATAGCTGTTGGCGCCATCTTTTCCAGTGGTATGATGGAAGTGGCAAGAAAAGGCATTTTTAATCCGCACGAATTTATGTTCAATGAAATTATGATCATTTTTATGGCTGTAATGGTAACAGACATCCTACTGCTTGACTTTTTCAATACTGTAGGCATGCCAACCTCTACAACCGTATCGATTGTTTTTGAATTGTTAGGAGCTTCGGTTGCAATGGCCTTAATTAAAATAGGTCATGACAATGGTAATTTCTCCGATGTTGTTAACTATATCAATACCTCTAAAGCAACTTCCATAATTTTGGGCATACTGCTCTCGGTTGTTGTCGCTTTCACTATTGGAGCCATCGTTCAATGGATCAGTAGGCTATTGCTATCTTACAATTTTATAAAAAAACCAAAATGGGTTGGTGCTGTTTTTGGAGGTATCGCCTTAGCAGCAATCACCTATTTTATATTCTTAAAAGGTATTAAAGGAACTGCTTTTGCCAGTGAAAAACTAGACATTCTAGGCGGTATGAAAATCAAAGACTTTTTAGAAGAAAAGGTATTGATAATTGTCTCCCTTAGTTTTATATTTTGGTCTTTACTCTCATACTCCCTAATCACCTTTTTAAAAACCAATATCTATAAACTCATTATTACTGTTGGTACCTTTGCGTTGGCATTGGCTTTTGCAGGTAACGACTTGGTAAACTTTATTGGAGTGCCAATTGCTGGTTGGCAATCGTATACCGCTTGGGTAGACTCAGGTGTAGCTGCCGATGCTTTTAGCATGGGATTTTTGGCAGAAAAAGTACCTACTCCTAACGTATTATTGGTAATCTCAGGATTAATTATGGTTATCACATTATGGTTTTCATCAAAAGCAAAAAAAGTAACCGAAACCGAAATTAATTTATCTAGGGAAGGTGATGCCAAAGAACGTTTTCAACCAAACTTTTTATCCCGAAGTTTTGTTCGGTTTGCCATGTTGATGTCCCAAATGTCATCGTATGTATTGCCTGAATCCTGGCAATCAAAGATTGAAAAACAATTTGAAAAACCTGTAATATCAGTTTCAAAAGACAGAGTACATGAGTTACCAGCTTTTGACATGGTTAGAGCAGCTGTAAACCTTATGGTAGCTGCTGCCCTTATATCCTTGGCTACATCCATGAAATTACCTTTGTCAACTACCTACGTTACCTTTATGGTGGCAATGGGTACCTCATTAGCAGATAGAGCATGGGGAAGTGAAAGTGCTGTATATAGAGTTGCAGGTGTATTAAACGTTATTGGTGGTTGGTTCTTTACTGCTATCATTGCTTTTATTGCCGCTGCTACTATTGCTTATTTAATAAACTGGAATGTAACAGTAATGGTACCTATTTTGTTACTAATAGCTATCCTTTTACTGGCCAGAAACTACATTGCCCATAAAAAGAAAAGCTCGGCTATAAAAGCTGAAGACAGCTTAACAACAGCAGAGAGCAGCTCTATCCAAGGAGTTATTCATGAGAGCGCCAATAATGTCGCCAATGTAGTTAAGCGTGGTAACAAAATTTACACTAATGCTATTAATGGTCTGGCTAAACAAGATCTTAGTTTGTTAAAAAAGAATAAGAATCAAATTCTTAAACTATCTAACGAAGTTGACGAATTACGTGATAACATATTCTATTTTATTAAAAATTTAGATGAGTCAAGCATTGGAGCCAGTAATTTCTACATTCACATTTTAGGCTACTTACAAGACATGGTACAATCTTTAGAATACATCACTAAAGTAAGCCATAAACATGTGAACAATAATCACAAGAAACTCAAATTCAACCAAATTAAAGAACTTAAAGAAGTAGATGAGCGTTTCGAACTTCTATTCAACAATACCAAAAAAGCGTTTGAATCAAGGTCTTTTGAAGAAATAGGGGTTATTTTAAGCAGAAAAGAAGAAATAACCTCCTTGGTAAGTGCCAAGATCCAAAAACAGGTAGAACGTACACGTACTGAGGAATCCAGTCCAAAGAACACTACCTTGTATTTTGGTATCCTTTTGGAAACCAAAGACCTATTAACCGCTACCATGAATCTTTTAGAGGAGTACCACAATGCTCACGATAGCTCTGTTGAACCAGCGACCATCGTTTCTGAGTCTGAGGAATAATAACCTTTCTCTAGAGATTAATTACAAAACAAAGCACCCGACAGTAACTGTCGGGTGCTTTGTTTTGTATATTTGGGAAAACATATTAAAATGAAAGTATTACCATATTTGCTATTTGCCCTGCTAATAAACTTTAGCTCTAACAGTCAAAACATAAAGGGTCGTGAATTACTCCAAAAAGCAATCCAATATCATGATCCCAATAATAACTGGATTACGTTTTCAGGAACATTTCATGTTACCATGGAAACACCAAAAAACACGAATCGATACAGCACCATCAATATTGATTTACCAAATGAATATTTTTATTTAAAAGCACGTCGTGACACTTTAACTACTGAATACACAATACATAAAGATAAGTGCAGCATTATTTTAAATGGTAAAGCAACCCCATCAGACACCTTACTTAAAAAACATAGCATAACCTGTAAAAGAGGGCAACTCCTTAAAAATTACTATACCTATCTATACGGACTACCAATGAAACTTAAAGATCCTGGAACCATTATAAACGACACTGTAACCCAAAAGCACTTTAATGGCAAGGACTATTTAGTACTTCAAATAAGCTACGACAAAAG
The DNA here is from genome assembly GCF_039539345.1 of Snuella lapsa. Taxonomy (NCBI): domain Bacteria; kingdom Pseudomonadati; phylum Bacteroidota; class Flavobacteriia; order Flavobacteriales; family Flavobacteriaceae; genus Snuella; species Snuella lapsa. The sequence continues at coordinate 8,393 of NZ_BAABCY010000020.1, forward strand.
TGTTGGCAATGATGTATGGTATTTTTATTTTGATCCTAAAACATATGCCATGGAAGTATATCAATTCTATAAGACAGACAAAAATGGCAGCATTAAAGAACAAAGTGGCGAGTACATCTTACTTACTGAAGAAATGGTTATTAACGGCATTAAAATGCCAAAAAACAGAGCATGGTATTACAATAAAGACAACAACTATTTAGGTACTGATATATTATCAATGCCTTAATTAATGTAAGTCCTGTTTAAGAGTAAGCATGTCTCTTCGAGTAAAATTCTGAAAGAATTTTGTATCGAGAAGCTGTCTGCTGATAATTCTCTATACAAATTGTTATAAAGCGTTCAGGGCAGGCTTATTTGTTGGACTGAGGTTCTTATAATATACCATCATTGCTAATTAACCAAACGCAACGCAAAATATTAGCTACTTATCGAGGTAACACGTAATTCCTTACAGGATCTCTATTTGAACCCCTACAACATATAAAATAAATTGTGGGTTGAACATCTATAATTGTTTTTGGCTCGTAATTATTGTAAACCTAAAATTTATTATTACGATCATTATGAAAAAAATTTCAATCTTACTAGTGGCAGCTTTAGTTTTCTCATGTGTTTCAAAGAAAAAGTATGTTGCTCTACAACAAGAAAACGGCGAAATTAAAAGTGAATTAACAAAAACCAAAGTAGCTAAAGAAGACCTAGAGGCCAAGTTTGCCCAAATTCAGGCGCGTGTTGACGAATATAATTCTAAGATAACGTCATTAAAAGAAGATGTAGGAACCCTTACCGAAGAGAATAATTCGAAAATTGACCTTACTGATGGTGGTGCAGTTATTTCCAACGATGCTAAAGTAAAAATGCGCGAAACTTTAGCCAATGTTGACCCTAACAAACTTAGTGAAGCAAAAACGCTTAAAGACTCTATGAACTTGGCTGTTGCCTATAATTTGGAGAAAACTATAAATAGCAGCAATATAAATGAAGATGACGACATTGCTGTAAACATAAATGAAACAGTGGTGATGATCTCTATTTCTGACAAAATGCTATTTAACAGTGGTAGTTACAGAGTAAGTTCGAAAGCCAATACTATTCTTCAAAAATTAGCTGATGTTATTAACTCGGAACCTAGTTTAGAAGTTATGGTTGAAGGCCATACCGATTCTCGTAGCATCAACACTGAAAAAATAGCCGACAACTGGGATCTAAGTGTTTTAAGAGCTACATCTGTAGTAAGAAAACTTCAAAATGAGTTTAAAGTTGCTCCAGAAAAAATGATTGCAGCGGGAAGAAGTAGTTACCTACCTCTTACTGAAAACAAAACATCTGAACAAAGAGCGAGAAACAGGAGAACACGCATAGTAATTCTTCCGAATATTGATAAGTTTTTTGCTTTAATGTAAAATACACACCATTTCTAAATGATAAAAGAAAAGCACCTCTAAAAAGGTGCTTTTCTTTTATCATGGATCAAACATTTTCTCTTAAGAACCACACATCAGGCAATCGTCACCTTCTGAAGCTTTTGCCTGCGCTATAAGCGCCTTCATTTCTTCGGCAGTCATTGGTTCTACTTCTGGCGCAACATTTTGCTGAGCAAACTTAGCAGCATTATTAATAGCTAATTGCTTTTTGGTATTCTGAACAGAAACATTTTGCTCGCTAGCTACTGCTTCTTCTGCAATAGGTTTCGATTTTTTACTGTTATCTAACGTAAATTTAATAGCATCAACAGCACTCTTGGTTCTTAGATAGTACATTCCTGTTTTTAGGCCACTTTTCCAGGCATAAAAATGCATGGATGTTAATTTAGCCATAGTTGCTCCTTCCAAGAATAAATTAAGCGATTGCGACTGATCGATAAAGTAACCTCTTTGGCGTGACATATCTATGATATCTTTCATACTCAATTCCCAAACTGTTCTATAAAGTTCTTTTATGTCTTGAGGAATGATATCAATACCTTGTATAGATCCGTTTGCTCTCATAATTTCCTGCTTAACTCCCTCATTCCACAAGCCTAATTCAACCAAGTCCTCCAAAAGATGCTTATTAACTACAATAAACTCACCCGATAATACACGACGTGTATAGATATTGGAAGTATAAGGTTCGAAACATTCATTGTTACCTAAAATCTGAGATGTTGAAGCCGTAGGCATTGGCGCTACCAATAACGAGTTACGAACACCGTGCTTTAACACTTGCTTACGTAATTTGGCCCAATCCCAGTTACCACTTAAATCTTCATCCTTTATACCCCATAAATTGTGTTGAAACTCTCCCTTACTTATTGGGGAACCTTCATAAGTTTGATACGTTCCATCTACTTTAGCTTCCTCCATACTTGCAGTTACGGCCGCATAATAAAGCGTTTCAAAAATATCTTGATTAAGCTTTTTGGCCTCATCGCTTGTAAAAGGCATACGTAACTGAATAAACGTGTCGGCTAAACCTTGCACACCCAATCCAATAGGTCTGTGACGCATATTTGAATTCTCGGCCTCTTTTACCGGATAAAAGTTTCTATCAATAACCTTGTTTAAATTCTTGGTCACACGCTTGGTAATCCTAAAGAGTTCTTTATGATCGAACGTGCCATTTTTAACAAACATTGGCAAAGCTATGGAGGCCAAGTTACATACCGCTACTTCATCTGGCGAGGTATATTCCAGAATTTCAGTACACAAATTAGAGGAACGAATGGTCCCCAAGTTTTGCTGGTTAGATTTACGGTTAGCTGCATCTTTATACAGCATGTAAGGAGTCCCTGTTTCTATTTGTGATTCTAAAATTTTCTCCCAAAGTTCGCGTGCTTTAATTGTTTTACGGCCTTTCCCTTCAGCTTCATACTTTAAGTAAAGCGTCTCGAAAGCCTCACTATGTACCTCATCAAGACCAGGACACTCGTTAGGACACATTAAAGTCCACTGTCCATCTTCTTGAACACGCTTCATAAACAAATCGGAAATCCACATCGCATAAAACAAATCGCGCGCCCGCATTTCTTCTTTACCGTGATTTTTCTTTAAATCTAAGAAATCGAAAATATCGGCATGCCAAGTTTCAACGTAAATAGCAAAACTACCTTTACGCTTTCCCCCACCTTGATCTACATATCGTGCGGTATCGTTAAATACTTTTAACATAGGCACTATGCCATTACTTGTACCGTTGGTCCCTGCAATATAACTTCCTGTTGCCCGCACATTGTGGATAGCCAATCCAATACCTCCTGCAGACTGTGAAATTTTAGCAGTTTGTTTTAAGGTATCGTAAATCCCATCGATACTATCTTCCTTCATTGTTAACAGGAAACAAGATGACATTTGTGGCTTAGGCGTCCCCGAATTAAACAATGTAGGTGTTGCGTGCGTAAAGTACTTTTTAGACATCAACTCATAGGTTTCGATAGCAGCTTCCAGATCATCCAAGTGGATCCCTATGGAAACACGCATAAGCATGTGTTGTGGTCGCTCGGCAATAGCTCCATCGATTTTTAATAAATACGAGCGTTCTAAGGTTTTAAACCCAAAATAATCGTATCCAAAATCCCGGTTGTATATAATAACAGAATCTAATCGTTCTTTATTCTTTTGAATAACATCATATACTTCGTCTGAAAGTAACGGTGCCTGCTTACCTGTCCTAGGGTTTACGTATGTGTACAGGTCGTGCATTACTTCACTGAATGTCTTTTTAGTGTTTTTATGTAGGTTAGACACCGAAATTCTAGCAGCCAAACGTGCATAATCCGGATGGGCAGTAGTCATGGTAGCAGCAATCTCGGCAGCAAGGTTATCTAGTTCACTCGTAGTTACGCCATCGTACAAGCCTTCAATGACACGCATAGCCACTTTTAACGGATCTACCAATTCGTTTAGTCCGTAACATAACTTTCGCACCCTAGCGGTGATCTTGTCGAACATAACCTGTTCTTTTCTGCCGTCTCTTTTTACTACATACATACTCTTTATAGGTTTTTAGGTTTTCTGACTTATCTCAGAAAAATGGTTAATTAGTCATCCCAGATTTAAATACTAATTTTAAAAATTAGCTAAACCCAGTTGTTATAATATTGAATTTACAAACTAGAATGTTTCTTCTGATATTTCAGATCAAATGAAGCATTTTCGCTTATTCTTTATAAAAGATTTATAAAATTATTCCACTAAAATGGAGTAATCACTCAATTGAATGATCAATAAAGAACCCAATTAAAAATCGGCGTCAAAGCTAAACTTATCCTCCTCTTCATCTTTATTGAGAACACCTGCCTTTTGGTACTCAGACACACGCTTTTCAAAGAAATTTGTTTTTCCTTGCAATGAAATCATATCCATAAAATCAAAAGGATTGGCTGTATTGAAAACTTTCCCACAACCCAACTCACTCAATAGTCTATCGGTAACAAACTCTAAGTATTGTGTCATTAATTTAGCATTCATACCTATTAAACTTACAGGTAGCGATTCTGTGATAAATTCCCTCTCAATATCCAATGCATCTACAAGTATTTCTGCAATACGATCTTTAGGAACTTTATTTACTAAGTGGTTATTATGAAGGTGAACCGCAAAATCACAGTGCACACCTTCATCCCTAGATATCAACTCATTAGAAAACGTCAATCCAGGCATTAAACCTCGTTTTTTAAGCCAGAAGATGGAACAAAATGCCCCAGAAAAGAATATACCCTCGACAGCAGCGAAAGCTATTAAACGCTCTGCAAAACTTGGCGACTCAATCCATTTTAGCGCCCAATCTGCCTTTTTCTTAATAGCAGGGAAATTTTCGATAGCATTAAACAATAAACTCTTCTCTTTTTCATCTTTCACATAGGTGTCTATTAACAAAGAATAGGTTTCACTGTGAATATTCTCCATCATTATCTGGAAACCGTAAAAGAATTTGGCTTCACTGTACTGAACTTCATTTACAAAATTTTCTGCTAAATTTTCATTTACAATACCATCACTTGCAGCAAAAAACGCCAAAATATGTTTTATAAAATAACGCTCGTCATCGTTTAACTTTGCTGTCCAATCTGTAAGGTCTTGGTGTAAATCTATCTCTTCTGCTGTCCAAAAACTAGCTTCTGATTTTTTATACCACTCCCAAATATCATGATGCTGAATTGGAAAAATAACGAAACGATCTTTGTTCTCTTGTAAAATAGGCTCTACTGGCTGTGACATTGATTTTTAGTGATTTATATTTTTATGTTGAATGAAATTTTTCGTCGATTTCAGGTTAACAAAGATTGGAAAAAGTGCTCAAAAAAGAAAGATATAGTTATAAACATTGTTGGAAAGTTTTTAACAAACTCTTAGTTACTAAAAATCAAAAAGTTAACAATATTTTTTTGTAAAAATCTGATTTTCAATAATTTAATTTTTAGTCATGTTGAAAAAATTTCACAAAATATAAAACTTTATCACATTTTAACCTAAAAAAAACTTATTTATTCACCCTGCACAGAGATCAGATGCTTAGCGTTTTCTTTCAGCTGCCACTTTCTCTAATTCACTATACCAATCGGCTCCAAATTTTCGAATTAAAGCTTCTTTCACAAACTTATAAACAGGCACCTGAAGTTCTTTACCAAGCGTACAGGCATCGTCACAAATTTGCCATTTATGGTAGTTAACAGCAGAAAACTCACTGTAGTCCTGAACGCGTATTGGGTACAAATGACAAGACACTGGTTTTTTCCAGTCTATTTCCCCCTGGTTATACGCTTCTTCAATAGCGCATAGTGCCACATCATTTTCGTCAAATATAACATAGGCGCAATCGGCTCCATTAATTAAGGGTGTTTCCAACTCACCTTCTTCAGAAGTCACATACACACCCTGTTTTTCTATAGCGTCAAGCCCTTCTTTACGCAAAAAAGGCTTTACTTTTGGATAGATCGCTTTTAATATTTTTATTTCATCGGCTTCTAACGGCGCTCCTGCATCCCCATCAACACAACAGGCTCCTTTACATGCTGAAAGATTACAAACAAAATCTTTATCAATAACATCTTCCGAAACAATGGTTTTTCCTAACTGAAACATAAATACGGTTATAATAAGCTGCAAAAATAGCTAAACTTTAGCGTTATTTAATCAAGATAATACTTTATAATCTATACTTTTGCAAAAAATTAATACGCAAACCTATGCATCTCAATTTAAAAGAAATATTTACCGCTTTTATGGTACTCTTTGCCGTAATAGACATTATTGGAAGCATTCCCATCATCATAGATTTACGTAAAAAGGTGGGGCATATTCAAAGTGAAAAGGCCTCAATAATAGCTGGTGTCATTTTAATTCTGTTCTTATTTTTAGGAAAAAGTATTCTAAACCTTATAGGCATTGACGTTAACTCCTTTGCTGTCGCTGGTTCTTTCATTTTATTCTTTATTGCCCTAGAAATGATTTTGGGCATCACTTTATACAAGCAAGAGGAACACACAGCAGTAACAGCATCTGTATTCCCCTTAGCTTTTCCACTTATCGCCGGACCAGGAAGCTTAACCACGCTCCTTTCTCTTAGAGCCGAATTTAGGACTGAAAATATTATCGTTGCAGTTATACTAAACGTTATCATTATATATATTGTATTAAAAACATCATCCAGAATAGAACGCTTTATTGGCCAAAACGGCATCAACATCATCCGAAAGGTATTTGGTGTTGTTTTATTAGCAATTGCCGTAAAATTATTTGCTCACAATATTAAAGCGTTATTTCAACTAACATAAATACATTATGCGGATTTTTACGATCATACTCAGTTTCATAGCCGTTGGACTAATAATTTTAAATGCCACAAAAGTAGACTTAGACCACCCTTTTGAAGGTGAGAGCATAATAGCCCTTATCACCATTGTTGCAGCGCTCTGCGCAATTGCCCTAATGGCAATTCTAAGAATAGCAAAACGTATTGAACAAAAACACAAAAAGGGAACTAATGTTTGATGTTTTAATTATTGGTGGTGGTGCAGCTGGCATGTCCTGTGCCTTAGTATTAGGCTCAGCAAAAAACAAAGCTTTTGCCAAACAGAAGCGCATTGGCATCATTACCCATCAAAAAGCTTCACATTTGCAAACGGCATTATTCAACAATGTTTTAGGCTTAACGCCAGGAACTACAGGTGATTCTATTTTAAAAAGCGGAAAAAAACAACTCAAGGATTTATACCCTCATGTTGAACAACTGGACAACGAAAAAGTTCTAGCCTTATCAAAATCTGACAATAGTTTTGAAATCACAACCAACAAAAACACTTACACCACTAAATTGATAGTTATTGCTGTTGGGTACACCAATTTACTAAACATAAAAGGACTGGAAAAACATATAGAACCACATCCTAGGGCAGCTATCGAGAAAGATCGCATATGGCTAAAAAACACCGACCACGTAATTGAGGAGAATCTCTATGTTGCAGGCACTTTAGCCGGCTGGCGCAGTCAGTTTGCCATTGCTTCGGGTAGTGGCGCACATGTGGCTACCGATATTTTAACACTTTGGAATGACGGAAAGCACACCAAGGTGCATGATAAAATTGACTAACTATTCATCTCCACTCAAGCCAATCACTTCCTCGATCATCATATCATTCTGATTGAAAACTTCTTCATAGGCACCTTCTCCAAATAATTGATCGGCTAAGGCAGCTTTAATGCACTGCTTCACTTCATTATGATACGCCACAAAAGTAATTTCGGCTTCGGTTCTTCTATTTAGGTAATCTTGAAATGCAAATACCATATCGTCATCAACCTTCGCACTATCGATAAAGTCTTGCCGTGAAAAACCATCGTAAGCCTTTCTATCTTTTTCTAATTCCTCAAAAACAAAATAGCTTATCATCCCCCTAAGGTAAGCAAGGGTTTCGCTATGCATAGCATCTAAAGGCACAAACACATCGGGAATAATCCCACCACCTCCATAGACAATTTTACCTTCTGGAGTTGTAAACTTTAACGAATCAGCCACCTCTATTTTTTCTGGATCAATAAGTTCTCCATTCTTCAGCCTAATATAGTAATCGTCATAATAATCTTTATGCCCATTATTATAGGGGCGTTGTATAGAGCGCCCTGTAGGCGTATAATATCGAGATACGGTTAAACGTACAGCACTGCCATCGCCAAGATCCATTTCTCTCTGCACAAGTCCTTTACCGTATGATCGCCTACCTACAATAGTCCCTTTATCATTATCTTGAAGCGCCCCAGCAACTATCTCACTTGCCGAAGCCGAGTTTTCATTAATCAGCACATAAACATTTCCATTTTCGAAAGCTCCTCTTTTGGTAGCAAAGCTTTTTTCTACATGCCCTCGTTTATTCTTAGTAAACAAAATAAGTTTCCCTTTTTCAAGAAACTCATCGGCGATTTGCTCTGCCACACCCAAAAAACCACCAGGGTTATCCCGTAAGTCCAACACCAGCTCTGTAGCTCCTAACTCCTGTAATTTAGATAGTCCGTTCTTAAATTCTTTATAAGTAGACTCGGCAAACCGATTTATTTTTATGTAACCCAACTTGCCGGTAAGCATATATGCTGCATCGACACTTTTAATAGGTATATGGGAACGTTTAACGGTAAAGTTTAAAAGCTGGGGCTCCCCTTTCCTATAGACCTTTAAATTCACTTTACTATTAATTGGCCCTTTAAGCTTTTTAACCATGCTTTCATCATTCAAATGCTCACCGTACAGGGTATCAGAATCAGCCATAATAATCCTATCCCCTCCTCTTATGCCTGCCTTTTCACTGGGGCCTCCTTTGATTGCCCGTATCACTGCAATAGAATCTTTATATGGATAAAAGCTTACGCCTATCCCCACAAAATCCCCTTTCATATTCTCGGCAACGCGCTCCATATCCTCTTTGGGAATGTAAATGGAATGGGGATCCAAGTTCTCTAAAATACCATTAACGGTAACATCTACAATGCTATCGGTATTTACTTCATCTACATATTCGTAATCAATATAGTCTATAAGCCTGTTAAGCTTATCTTTCTTACTGTTTGTAGAAAACAATCTATCTGGAGCATCTGTAAAGTTTAATTTTCCGCCAATAAAAATTCCTGTTGCAATTGCAACGCCTAGAACAAACGGAATGTACTTCTTTTGAAATTGCATTACACTTTCGGGTCTTCTATTAATTTAAGCTCTATACCTGCCTTTTCTAAAAAACGCAACCCGGAATCGTCTTTATAGGGTTGATTATAAACCACCCTCACAATACCAGCCTGATGAATCAACTTACTGCATTCTTTACAGGGTGACATGGTTATATAAAGCGTTGCTCCTTTACAAGATTGCGTAGACGATGCCACTTTTAAAATAGCATTTGCTTCGGCATGTAAAACGTACCATTTTGTGTAGCCCTCATCGTCTTCACAAAAATTCTCAAAACCAGATGGGGTTCCATTATACCCGTCTGATATTATCATTCTATCCTTAACAATAATTGCCCCTACTTGCCTTCTATTGCAATAGGACAATTTTCCCCATTCCTGGGCAATTCTTAAATAAGCTTTGTCGTACTTAAGCTGTTTATTTTTTGGCATGAATTTATTTATAATTAAGTCGCATGTCCCTCATTACATTTCGGCATAACCAAGACCTTCTTGCCCTTTTATCTTTATTAAACAAAAAAGATGCCGTTTCAATACTTCAAGCAAAACAATATAACGAAAATACTTGGTTCACCATTTAATTACAACGCAAGTTCGTTAAAGTTTTATGAAAGTTTATTAAGAATTTTAAAAATTAAGATAAAAAATCGCTGTGCAACAGCATTGGTATCACTAATCCGACCACGATAGCCGATATGACCATAATCCAATCGCGCTTGGAAAACCTAAATATTGTTTGAATTAAGTATCCTAAAAACAACACTATAAAGACTATAATAATTTGAGCAATTTCTATACCCAACGCAAACTCAAGCAACAAGAGCAGCTTACTGTCCGAATCGCCTAACAACATTTGAAACTCCCTTGCAAACCCCAAACCATGTATTAATCCAAAAAACAAGGTAGAAAAAAACAACACGCCTACACGTTCCTTTTGCGCTCCTTTTCCAGCAGTAAACACATTAAAAAGCGCCACTATTAAAATAGTAAGAGGAATTAAGAACTCTACCAACTGTCCATCGACGCTAACAACTTGATAAGCCGCAAGGACAAGGGACAAGGTATGACCTAACGTAAATACCGACACCAACAATAACACGCGCTTCCAATCCCTAAATAAATAAGGAATTGTTAAAACGATAAGAAACAGCACATGATCGTAAGCATTAATATCCAACACATGATTAATACCGTACTCTACATTAAACCAAAAGTTTTCTAACATAATATTAAAGATTTCGAGGTCGCTCAAAGATACAATTAATTAGATTCTTTTAAATGACCATATAGATTTTATTAAACCATTTGAACTACTATAAATTCTTTTCTGTTCCGCACAGCTAATGTAATCGTTTTTTTTAATAGATAACCGAGATCGAAGCACGCCAAGTTTCGCCTTAAAATAAAAATGTTTTATCTACACATAAACAAATTACTTTCATTTTCACTTAAGCAAAAAAGTCAAGGCAACTTCATCATAAAAAAACAAACTATTCACATATCTTTGTATGGCAACATTAGAAAACGATCTAACATGACAATTAAACGCTTAAGCTTTTTATGCTTATTTTTTATCATATTATCCTGTAAAAAGAACATTGACCAGAATCGGGATCCAACTGAAATAGAAATTGTTAACGAAGAAATTACCGAAAACGATATTTCCAAACTCGATTATATAGAATTTACCTTAGACTCCAAAACCCAAACAGCTATTAAAAACTGGGCAGAATATTATCAATTACAAGACCATGTAACCAACATCAAAAAAGGAGACTTAAGCTTTTTTAATGATAATGAAACCATCGAAGAGTTTTTAAAAAAGCTTAGAGAAACCATCCCAGCTACAGTAAATACGCCCGCCATCTTAGCCAGAATAACAGCTTTTGAAACCAAACTCTATAAACTAGAGAGCTTATCAAATTTAAGCACAACTAAAAAACCAGAGCTCATTAAAACCATTAAAGAGTTTTTGGAAGCTTTCTCTAACCTAAACCTACAGATGAACAAAAAACTTGAAATAGACAGCCATAACATACAAAAACCATAAGCAGCAAACTACAAAAGGCTGACACCTTTACAAAGTACCAGCCCTTCTTACAATAGTTTTTACTATAATTAATTCTTTGGTTGAGATTCCTGAGCTTGCATCGCCTGTTTTTGTCTTAATAACTCAGATTTTGTCAATTGAATTAAATTAAAATTAGGAGCCATTTTAAGCGTCGCATCCAAAATATCGACAGCAGCATCAATATTCGCCTTTGTATCTTTATTATACACAGACAATGCATTTAAATAGTTAAATGCTGCTTTAAGAGACACTTGATATGGCGTTTGCGTTTCATAAAATGCTTTGGTCATATCGTCTTTAGCATTTGCTAACCCATAAGTAATATGCTTATCGGCTTCAGTAAATTGTTGAGTCTGCAAATTCAATTCAGCTAGTTCATAGGCAATTAAGGCATTGGCATTTCTTTTAAACATTTCTTCAAAAAAACCAATGGCCAACTTTGGCTGTTTAACCGCTTTTAAGGAAACTGCTTTAACCTCAACAGCTATATCGGAATCTGTCGTACTTTTTTCTACTCCAATTGTGTTTAAGGCTTGCATATATTTCCCTTCGCTCATATAAATATAAGCCAGTGTATCCTTTCTCGCTTGGGACGGCGCCAACACATTTAGATGTGTCATTCCGTTAATAATACCTTGAACATCTCCCTGAACCTTCATCTGCTTGTAATACGCTTCATAATGCTTTACCAAATCGGAATTATTTTGCGCACTTAACTGAAAAGCCCCTGCAAAAAACAGAACCATTACCACTAATCGTTTCATCATTTCTATAAATTTTAATTTTGAGTTGCTAAAACTAAAAAAAATTAACATTTAAACTCTTAAAAGAATGCTAATTATTTATATTTTTAAATGATTCTGCAATTTTAACCTCACACTACTACCCAACTAAGAGCAACGACCCTTTATTGTTTGTTTTCACTCCCTTTTAACTACTGTACGGATCTAAAAGCGACATAAACTTTAGTCCTAATGCCACCTCAAGTACATTTAAAGTAATCTCGACAAAACTTTTATACACTTAACAAACATTCTTATATCCATTTGACAATTAATAATTTATCATTTATTTTTAGCAAATCTTGGGTTTAAAGAATAAAAAGCATTAATAAAAAACACAAACTATAATTAGCATAAGTTTAAAAAAAGCCTTAAACTAGTCTATTAGAAATACCTATTTCTAGGTTAACTTATAAAAAATAAGTACCTTTAATAACATTAATTTATTATTGATTATGGGAATAAAAAGTTTTCAAGGCGCTAGAAGACAGCAGGCCAACACAGCAGACACTACCCCTTTTAAAGTGAGTGATTATATGAGCACCGATCTGATTACCTTTTCTCCGGATCAATCTATTGAAAGCGTAATAGAAACACTTATTAAAAACAAAATATCCGGTGGACCGGTAGTTAACGATAAAGACGAGTTAGTTGGCATCATATCAGAAGGTGACTGTATAAAACAGATAAGCGAAAGTCGTTACTACAATATGCCAATGCAAGATAAAACAATAGAAAAGCACATGGCTACTAATGTAGAAACCATTGATGGCAATATGAACATTTTTGATGCAGCCAACAAATTTTTACAAGCAAAACGTCGTCGTTTCCCTATTGTAGAACATGGCAAGTTAGTAGGGTTAATAAGCCAGAAAGACATTCTTAAAGCAGCTATGGAGCTCAAAGGGCAAAACTGGTGGAAATAATGATCTAGCGCTTCATTTCGTCCGAAATTATCTTTGCTTGCGGAAGATCTGTTAGTATCAACTTTTGTGAAGGACCGCTTTCTAGAGCCGCTATTTTCGAATAGCTTAAGTTCTCCATGGGCGCTTTCAAGGTTTTCCATTTAGCAATGCCTCCAACCGTTATTATTTCGCCTACTCCTAAAATCCTTTCGGTATATCGCAAGGTTTTATTAAATCCAAAAAAATTTGTACTCTCAACACCATAATACTTCAGTACTTTTTGAAACTCTGGAGTGGGATCGCTGAAGAATCCCGAAGACACCCTTTTATCTTCAACAAAATAGGCATCATAATTCTTAGGCATTTTAGTTGGCTTAACCATAACAACCTCTCCTTGCTGCTCTATAAAAAAGTCTTGTATATTTTCTTGAGAAACAATAGTCTTCCAATACGAACTTTTACCCGAGCTTTTCTTCTGAGCAATTTTTATAGTATATGCAACACACGCCCGCTTGCTTAACGGCGTAACAAAGGGTTCATGAGCATGCAAGACTTTGCCCGTTAATTTTGTTAGCTCATTGGTTCTAAATTGAAGAATCTTCTTGGGTTTAAACTTAGACAACTGCCTTAGCACTCTTTGTTTTCTGTTAAAATAATAAGCACTGGCCATTAACAAAACAACTATAGCAATCATAATTGAGACAACAATACCTTTAGATTCCAACATTAAGATCATATAAATTGGTTTGTATATAAGTTAATTTATTTCTCTAAATGTTACATTTTACGACTCTCTTTTTACCAATGCAAAATAATCTCCCTCCAAAGGCAAATACCCTTGATCGTACACAAAATAATATACGGTACCCGCTTTTGTGGTATATATACTTGTAAAGTAATTAAAATCGAAGCCCTTTTCTATAAGTTTAGCACGCGATGTTTTTGTTTTTTGTTCGGGGTTGAGTGCCTCTAAAATCCTGTAATTTTTACGAAGTCTGTTGTTTGTATTCCGTATTAAGTTTTTACTATCCTTGTTCACCCTATTATTATAGGTATTTCTACAAGCATCATCACAGAACTTTTTATCAATTCTGCCAACCAGCTTTTCACCACATTCCAAACATTGTTTTGTCATAGTCATTTATTTTCTATTTTATACCATCGTAATTGCAGTTGTTCCTTTTCATAGAAAAAATCTTCAACATATAACAACCCTAATTTTAAAAGCACCTGATGCGATGCTTGATTTCCTTTTTCTGTAATACCACAAACAGTTTTTAAGTGCATCTTATCGAATGCGTATTCCAGAGCTGCTTTACCTGATTCTGTCGCATAGCCCTTTCCCCAGTATCTGGGCATTAAGCGATATCCTATATCATAAAAATTAGAAACATTGTTTAAGGTTTCTTCCGTATTTAATTTTAAGCCCGACCAACCTATAAAATCGCCTGAAGATTTTTCAATTACTGACCACCTTCCAATACCCCGGACTTCATATTGTTCTAAAACTCCATCGATTATTTTCTTCGATTCCCCAATAGATTTTACAGGTTTATTCCCTAGGTATCTATGAACTATAGGATTTGAATCAAGCTCAAACATGCCTTCTAAATCTGTTGGCAGCATGCTTCTTAAAATCAACCGTTCTGTTTCTATAAAAAATTTCATATGGAAATCTTATTACTTTTACTTATTGGTTTAAAATCGAAATGTAAGCCTTCCAAGGGCCTACTTCTCCTTTATACTGCTTAGCCATAGTTCTTGCAATTTGTGCTATGTGTGCCAAATCGTGGGTTACCCATGTAGCCAATAATTGTTTTAGGGTAACTTCTCCCAATTCTGGGTGCAATCCTTTTAACCCCAGTTGCTCATCAGATACATTTAAAGCCCTAAAGTACTCTAAGTTCTTAATTCGCAATTCTGTAAACATGTCCAACAATTGAATAAGTGTTTTCCCCTTTGAACTTTCAAACTGTGCAAAACGATCGAAAGGCTCAAATCTTTTGTCAATATTATCCCCTAAAATGATATTAATCCGTTCTATCCAATCTGTCTTTTCTCCATGAATAAGATGTCCTACCACATCAAATGGACTCCAAGTCTCTTCCCCTTCATTACTGTAAACCCATACATCAGACAACCCTGTAAGCAATGTTTTTAAAACATAAGGGGTTCGCTCCAAAATTTCTAACGCTTTTTCTGTTGTATATTCCATTAAAACTTTATTTACCAATTACCAGCATAATTTAGATCGTGGGCACTATTTGTATTTAAAAATTTGTATTGAAGACTCAAAATTTGTCGCATGTGCAAATAATCGTGAGCTAACCAGTTAGACAGAAACAGCTTAGCAGACATAATCCCAAGTTTTGGATGTACTATGCTTTGTTCCCAATTGGCATTAAGCTGTTCGCGCAACCAAACAACGGATTTTTGACGCTCCTGCAAAAAAGCATTTACAACTTTATTGTAATCTTTAGACATGTAATCACGCTCTACGACCCAAGCCTCAGGATTAATAGAAGGCATTTCATAATCTGGCTTTTCAAATATATATTTTATACGGGCTTTAAAATCTTCGCACTCTTCATCCAATAAATGGCAAGCAACCTCTAACAAACACCATTTTTTAGTATCTGGTCGCCAGATATAAACTTCTTCCGACTTAGGCAACAGTAAGCCTTTAAAAATAAGCTTATTTGCCTCTAATTGATTGATTATAGCATTGATTGTCATAGCTTACAAATAACTGATTGCCAATATACAACATTATTTATTCGTTTACAAACGACTACAAACATTTACAAACGATATTAAATAAGTAGCTACCGATTAAAATCAAAAAGCCTTTCCATATTTGCCATGTCGAAACATAAGAACTCGATAGTATTAACTGTTTAACATTAAAATAAAATATTATGAACACACTTAGAAACAAAGTACAGTTGATTGGTAACTTAGGAAACGATCCAGAAATCATCAATCTTGAATCGGGAAAAATGCTGGCTAAATTTACAATTGCCACAAACGAGCATTACAAAAATGCCAAAGGTGAAAAAATTACTGAAACACAATGGCACAATATTGTAGCTTGGGGCAAAACAGCAGAAATCATTGAAAAATATGTCTCTAAAGGCAAAGAAGTAGCCATTGAAGGCAAATTAACATCACGGCGTTATGATGATAAAAACGGCGACAAACGCTATATTACAGAAATTGTTTGTAACGAACTTTTGATGCTAGGGAAATAACCCTTTTACAAAACAGGCTCACTAAAAAGGAGCCTGTTTTTTTTATACGTTATCTATATTATAATACCCTCCTCTATTTTCCTTTCGCAACAAAGACTGGTTAATAATAAGGTGTGCTACATTAACCATATTTCGCAGTTCACATAAAGACGTTGTTATTTTAGACTCCCTATACAGATCCTCAACTTCGTTATAAATCAAGTCTAACCGCTTTCTAGCCTTTTTTAAACGGCTATTGCTCCTAACAATGCCAACATAATTACGCATTAAGGCTTGCAGTTCTTTAAGATTGTGCTGTATTAAGATATGTTCTTTAGGGATAACCGTTCCTTCGTCGTTCCAATCTGGAATGGCAACTTGTTTGGACTCAGGCTTATGTTTACTATGATACTCAAAAATACTGTGAGCATATACTAAAGCCTCTAACAACGAATTTGAAGCCAATCGATTTGCACCATGCAAACCCGTTTTAGAACACTCCCCACAGGCAAATAAATTATTAATTGAGGTTTTACCCACTTTATTCACTTCTACACCCCCACAGAGATAATGTGATGCAGGAACAACCGGAATCCATTGCGTAGCTATATCTATGTGTTTTTCTTTACATTTATTGTAAATATTTGGAAAATGCACTTTAAATGCTTCCAAATCTAAATGGGTGCAATCTAAAAAAACATGCGTATCACCTGTTTTCTTAAATTCGTTGTCTATACATTGCGAAACTATATCCCTGGAAGCTAGCTCAGCCCTTTCGTCATAATCCAACATAAAGCGATGTCCTTCCTTATTTCTAAGATAAGCTCCAAAGCCCCTGACAGCTTCTGAAATTAAAAAAGAGGATTCGCCTTCGGGCTCATACAGTGCAGTGGGATGAAACTGTACAAACTCCATATCTTTTACAAGTGCCTTCGCCCTGTAAGCCATTGCCACACCGTCTCCCGTAGCAATAACCGGATTTGTTGTATGTCCATAAACACGCCCTATGCCTCCAGAAGCCAATAATGTCTCATCGGCCTTAATTGTAAAAATACGTCCCTGCTTTTGATCTAGTATATAAGCACCATAGCAAGCATTCTTTAAACCACGTACTTCTGCCAAATGGTGATTGGTAATTAGATCTATAGCGAAATGGTGCGGTAAGATTTGAATATTATTTAACTGGTGCGCCCTCTCCAACAGTGCTCTCTCTATTTCACGCCCTGTAATATCTTTGTAATGAACCACCCGATGTTCGGAATGCCCTCCTTCTTTTCCAAGATCGAGTTGTCCTGATTTTGCTAAATCGAAATTAGCTCCCCAATACATCAACTCCTTTAATCTTTGCGGCCCTTCTTTTACAACCATGTCTACCACCTCCTCGTCACAAAGCCCATCGCCTGCCACTAAAGTGTCTTGAATGTGCTTCTCGAAGGAGTCCTTTTGGTCGTCTAAAACAACGGCAACACCTCCCTGAGCATATTTAGTATTCGATTCGTCCTCGTTCGCTTTGGTAACAATAACAACCTTTCTTTCCGGAAATCTTTCTGCTATTTTTACCGAAAAGGTTAAACCAGCGATCCCCGAACCAATAACTAAATAATTTGTTGAAACCATATTATTTAGACAACTCTAACATACGTTCTATAGGTAACAAAGCACGTCTCCTAATATCTTCGGGCACTTCAATTTGGGGGGATTCGTTAAGCAAGCAATCGTACAACTTTTGTAGTGTATTCATTTTCATAAAATGACACTCGCTACAAGCACATGTGTTATCTTCGACCGCTGGTGCTGGCACCAACTCCGTATTAGGCATTTCTTGTTGCATTTTATGCAAAATACCTGCTTCAGTAGCAACAATAAACTTTTCGTCTTGATGTTCCTTTACATAGTTTATCATTCCAGAAGTAGACCCTATGTAAGTTGCAGTATTTAAGATATGCTCTTCAGATTCTGGATGTGCAATAATTTTATAATCGGGGTATTTTTTATGAAGCTCAATCAATTTATCCATAGAAAACGCCTCATGCACAATACAACTGCCATCCCACAACAATAAATCTCTTCCGGTTTGCTTACTCACATACTTCCCTAGGTTTTTGTCTGGCGCAAAAATAATAGGAACATCTTTTGGAACTGACTCCACTATTTTTAGTGCGTTAGACGACGTACATACAATATCGCTTAAGGCTTTTATTTCAGCAGAACAGTTTACATAAGTAATCACTACGTGATCTGGGTGTTCTTTTGTAAACTTTTCAAAGGCTTCCGGCGGACATGAATCGGCCAAAGAGCAACCGGCATTTAAATCCGGCAATACAACGGTTTTTGTAGGGTTTAATATTTTCGCGGTTTCCGCCATAAAATGCACACCCGCAAAAACAATAATGTCGGCATCTGTTTCTGCTGCCTTTTGTGACAACCCTAAACTATCACCAACATAATCTGCAATATCCTGTATTTCTGGAACTTGATAATAATGAGCCAAAATTACAGCATTCTTTTCCTCTTTAAGCCGTTTTATTTCTTTTACTAAATCCATTGTATATAATCTTAAACTCCTATTACACAAACAAATTACGCATGTGTAAATGAATTATTTATGCAAATATCTTAATTAAAAATTTATTGAAATCACATTGGGCGCAAAAATAGCACCAAATTAGGAACCATTATCTTTTTTTTATTGATTCTTGCACACTTATAAAAAAAAAGACATCATGTTTAACAAAACAAAAATGTCCTTTTTATACAAAGGGGCTATTTAAATTACAAAAACAGCTCTCGATCAACTTACAGCTATCCGACCTTGGATTTCTGAATTTAAACCATCCAAAACTTTTTCACTTGCTTCTAATTCATTTAACACAGTCGACCTTATATCTTCAAAAGATGTTCTAACCTCTTTAAACAAATTTTGATAATATCTTATTCCACTCCTTAGGTTATCGGTAAAAGTTAACAAATACTTTTCCTCCTTTTTCCCCATATCTACTCTGAGTTCCTCGAATTTATTTTTTAAAAAGTCGAGGTATATATATAGTTCCTTTACAAATAAATTAGGACGATCGGTTCGTGACAACATATTTGCCCTTCCATAAATGTGGTCTGTAATGTCTTTTAGGGTCATAATTTTAGAATAGTATGCCATATTGGGTCCTGGACAAATAGACACCCCCTTACCTTCTACTTTTGTGTCCATGTTGTACTTTAATAACGCCGAAGTCCCCAAGCCAACACAAGTACAGGATTTTTCGGTTATTTTATTAAACGCCTTTTCATATTCACTTTCAGGCAACTCCTTTTCTTCTAGCTCCTTTATCTTTAAGTACTGATATTCTCTAGAAGCAGTGCACATTCCTTTTTCTTTAAAATCCTTATTGAGTGCCACAAATTTTTTGGGGCAAGAACTTCCCGGCCTACCTTTTTCAATTAAAACTTCTTTCTCTATGTCCTTAGTATTATCCCGAAGATTATTAAACGGCACACCTAAAGGGGAAATATCGCTTAAATACAAATCATCTTCTTTCGCTTCGACCAATTTTTGCAATGTGTCTTCATCTACAGTGGTTGCTTCAGGCACCAACAAAAAAGGAGTTCCCCAACCAACAGAGTCTAATTGGTATTCTTCAATCAAAAACTCATGCTCTTCTTGGGTACCAACACCGCCCTGTGCAGAAACTTGGATTTTAAGTGGCTCTTGCGGAACAACGCGACCTTGACTTTCCAGCTCCGCTTTTAACACCTTTTCGATAGCTGTTCTTAAGGCCTCTCGATTTTCTTTAAACTCAGCCAAAACTGGCCCCAAAAGATAACCATCTGTAGCAAAGGCATGCCCACCGCAATTAAGCCCTGACTCAATTCTATATTCAGAAACCCACAATCCTTTTTTAGCCAAGAACTTCCCTTGTATTAACGCCGATCTATAATCGCTTACCTTTAAAATAATTCGCTTTTGAAATGCTCCTTTCACATCCGGAAAGAATCCTTCAAACTTAGCCATATAAGCATAAAGTCTTGGATTCATTCCTGCTGAAAGCACAACAGAGGAATTTAGCTTGCTATTGGCAAACCCCCGTAAAGCAGCATGAGCATCATTATACTCAACGGATAGTTTTTCATCTTTACGATAGTTGTCCTTATCGACCTTAGTCATAATATTTACATCAATATGTCCTTTAGTTAAGTGCTTTGACACCCATTGCTTTATTTCAGAAATACTATTATCGTTTTCAACAAGCTTTAAAAACTCCCCTTTTATTGTAGCACCATCTGGCAACATATCTATGTAAGCTTTTAACTCATCACTCTTTTCTTGGGCTACATTTTTTAAGTCTTCAAACTTTTTGTCTACCAAATCACTAATAAGGTTTAAATAAGCCGTTATACGTCGCGCCCTAAAATCGTCCATCTTTTCGGTGATTTCCCTATACGGAATTTCAAACTTCTTACTATACATTTTCCTTAGCTTCTCCAATAAAATATCATCTACCAACGAGACAACCGAATCCATACCGTATTGAGCTACTTTTAAAGGTGTATCTATTGTAAACCCTATACCCATTACTGGTATGTGAAATGAATGTGCATGCTTCATATACTATAAAATATCTATATACCTACCAACATAAGGATTAGGTACCGTTAAAACAGGCGAAACTATAGATTAAGCACAAGACCAACTATGACAAATGTCATAATTTGAAAAATACATTTTCATCTGGTAATATTTATTGTTTTTAGTGGTCAGATGCGATGCCCCAAATCACCATATGCTCAATTACCATATACTCATGTGTTTTTATTTTGAAAATAGGAGTTCTTGAATCTTCGATTTCGGCTGGGTTGCAACTTTTTGCTAATGGGCATTTCATAGTTCTATTTAAAAATTAAAAAGAAAGATTGGTCCTTACCTGCCTAAAAAACCAATAAAAAAGCGGCAACGATAGTGGTTAATTTTTTAATTATTCTTAGTTAGAGTTCGATATACTACATAAATTGATAAAACTTGAAGTGTTTTGCATTCCTTAATTTAAGCTTTACTATTTTTATGGCTAATTTGATCAAATCGATATTATGTCTATAGAGCCAAAATTAAAACGATTTAAACAAAGCGTACTGTCCAAATATCAAATATACAATAGTATATTTATGACCTTACCCTTTGACACAATTACAAAAACAGGTGTTTTACTACCCTTATTCCATGAAACTTGTAAAAAAGGATTTGCTAAAGGCGATGATCCAACAACAATAGTCGATACCTTCTTTAAAAAATACCAGGCGCGACGTACCAAGGAAAGCCAAATAAATTTATTATTTAGGTTTATTCAATATATTGAAAGACAAGTTGTGTTGTTTGATGCTATTGAAGACGCTGCATTTCCTGTTGTAAATAACATGGAAGGCATCGGTACTTTAAGAAACCTTAAAGGATCTGCAATTTCTGAAGGCAAACTGGAAGAACTGCGAAAATACCTTGAAGAATTTAAAGTTCGTATTGTGCTTACGGCACACCCAACACAGTTTTACCCTGGCTCTGTTTTAGGGATTATAACAGACTTAACGGAAGCAATTAAAGCAAACGACTTAACCCAAATAAACAATTTGTTTGCGCAACTAGGTAAAACGCCATTCTTTAAAAGAGAGAAACCGACGCCATACGATGAAGCGGTTAGCCTTATATGGTATTTAGAAAATGTATTTTACCAGTCATTTGGTAATATTTACAACTACATACAGCAAAATGTATACGACGATGGTAAAAAACATAACGAAATTATCAATATTGGGTTTTGGCCAGGCGGTGATCGTGATGGCAACCCATTCGTAAAACCCGACACAACCTTAAAAGTTGCTTCAAAACTTAAACAAGCTGCTTTAAAAAAGTATTATGCCGATCTTAAGGATCTTCGACGCAAGCTTACTTTTAGAGGCGTTGAAGAACGGGTTATACGTTTAGAGACCATACTTTATAATTACAGCATTAATTTAGACACCGAAAAAACAATTGAATGCAGAGAACTGCTTGTCGAACTGCTTAGCATTAGAAAAGTTCTCATAAAAGAACATCAATCGCTATATGTTAATGACATTAATAGCCTAATAAACAGAATTCATTTGTTCGGTTTCCATTTTGCTTCTTTAGACATACGTCAAGACAGCAGAATTCACCACAAAGTCTTCTCTACCGTAATAGATCATTTAATTGAAACCGGACATCCTTTATTCCCTAAAAATTACCATGACCTATCGGAAGAAGATCAAATAAAAATACTATCGGAAGTCAAAGATGCAAATATCGACATTAATGCCTTTGAAGACGAAATGGTTTTTAACACTTTAAAGACTATCGAGGTTATAAAACAAATTCAAAACTCCAATGGAGAGAAAGGCGCAAACAGATACATTATAAGCAACAATCAAACAGCTTTAAACGTTATGCAGCTTTTTAGCATGCTAAAGCTAACAGCATTTAAAGATGATTTAACTGTAGATATTGTTCCTCTTTTTGAAACCATACCCGATTTAGAAAATGCCCCTAGCGTTATGGAGCAGCTTTATACAAACCCGGTATATATGGAACATTTAAAAAGCAGGGGCATGAAGCAAACTATAATGCTTGGCTTTTCTGACGGCACCAAAGACGGCGGTTATTTAATGGCCAACTGGGGAATTTTCAAAGCAAAAGAACTACTTACTGAAATGTCAAGGAAATATGACATTACAGCTATATTCTTTGACGGTCGTGGTGGACCACCAGCCCGTGGAGGCGGAAAAACACATCAGTTCTACGCCTCATTAGGCCCTACTATTGAAGATAAAGAAGTACAACTTACCATTCAAGGACAAACTATTAGTTCGAACTTTGGAACTTTAGATTCGTCTCAGTACAACCTAGAGCAACTTATAAGTTCGGGGATTCTAAACCGCCTAAGGAAAGACGAGCATGCCATGTCTGAAGAAGACAAGGCCGTTATGAACGATCTTGCTGAAACGAGCTACCAAACCTATAAAGATTTTAAAAGCCACCCCATGTTCATTCCTTACTTGGAACGCATGAGTACTTTAAAATATTACGCTAAAACCAATATTGGCAGCAGACCTTCTAAACGTTCTAAATCTGACAAATTGATCTTCTCAGATTTAAGAGCCATTCCATTTGTAGGTTCTTGGAGCCAATTAAAGCAAAATGTCCCTGGGTTTTACGGTGTAGGCACTGCTTTAAAAGCATACGAAGATAGAGGTGAGTTCTACAAAGTAGAACAACTATACAAAAACTCTAAATTCTTCAAAACCTTATTGGAAAACAGTATGATGTCCTTAACAAAATCGTTTTTCGATTTAACAAAATACATGTCTAAAGACGAGGAATTTGGAGCATTCTGGAATATTATTTACAGCGAGTATACTACCACCAAGAAGCTTCTCTTAAAATTAACGGGATACAAAGAACTAATGGAAAACGAACCTTCTGGCAAAGCCTCAATTGAGGTTAGGGAATCTATTGTACTGCCTTTGCTTACCATACAGCAATATGCACTCAAAAAGATTCAAGAACTGGAAAAAGAAGGCGTTAAAGACACCGAACAGATCAAGATCTTTGAAAAGATTGTAACACGTTCGCTATTCGGTAATATTAATGCCAGTAGAAACTCCGCTTAATTTTGGGTTCTACGCATTTTTGTTAAATTCTACACATAAAACAAAGCCTTCACATTAATGAAGGCTTTGTTTTTTTTATTTAAATAAGCTCTTTACTTAAAGAACATTATCAAATACAAACAAATAGATATTTAAAATCTGGTCGTCTACTCTATAAACCCCGAAAAGATTTTAGTTTACAAAAAAAATACCAGACCATCTGTTGACAGGTCGTTTTTAAAATTTTAAACCTTTCTCCAACCACAAAAATAACAGACATAAATACTGTTCTCCAAAATCTTCCAATTTCACCTGAGTTCAATTATTAAGCACCTGATTAACACTATGTTGTTGAAATGAAGACCGACAATGCCTCCCCGAGCACTGTCGAGGTTTTTTTGGAATCGATATTTTGAAAAAGGTTTCGACTGCGCTCGACCTGACAATTTTCATTTATCTTATTTTCAGTAATTTGTTTGTTTTCGATTAATCGAACTCAGGTAATTTTACACTGTATCATCTTAGAAGCAAACGAAATGTATTAAACAAAAAAGAGGCTTGCAAACACAAGCCTCTTTCTTAATTTTCCACTTAACTAAAAACTCACATAATTAGTGCTCATTTAGCCTGAAATCAGGATAAGCATCCATACCATGCTCATGCGCATCTAAACCTTCTAATTCTTCTTTTTCAGAAACTCTGATTCCCATTGTTTTCTTAAGAACAAATATTATTATAAATGATGATACTATACAAATAGCAGCATACGACACAACTCCTATTAACTGCGTTAAAAAGCTATGGTCTGGATTTGTAGAGAATATCCCAACAGCTAATGTTCCCCATATACCACAAATTAAATGAACCGCAATAGCTCCAACAGGATCATCCAACCTTAATTTATCCACACAAGTCACAGCAAACACAATAAGCGCTCCAGCTATAGCACCTACGATTATCGCACTTGTTGGTGTCATAACATCAGCCCCTGCAGTAATACCTACAAGACCTCCAAGTATTCCATTTAAAAACATTGTTAAATCCAAGTTTTTATAAAGAGCAGTAGACACCAACATGGAGACCACACCACCAGAAGCCGCAGCCAAACATGTAGTCACCAAGGTAATTGATGTTAATTCTGGATCTGCCGAAAGCACAGAACCGCCGTTAAAACCAAACCATCCTAACCAAAGTATTAATACGCCAGCAGTAGCTAACGGAATGTTATGCCCTGGAATTGCCTGAGGCTTTCCATCTTTAAACTTGCCAATACGAGACCCCAACAAATACACTGCTATTAAAGCAGCCCATCCACCAACAGAGTGCACTAGCGTTGAACCTGCAAAATCATAAAATCCCATTTCATCCAAGAATCCTCCACCCCATTTCCATGAACCGGCAATAGGATAAACAAACCCAACATAAATAATAGTGAATATCATAAAAGGCACTATTTTCATGCGCTCAGCAACTGCTCCAGAAACTATAGTCGCTGCTGTTGCCGCAAACATCCCTTGAAACAAGAAATCTGTCCAATATGTATACCCTTCATTATAGGCCAAATCTAAAGCGCCTTCAGCCGTTAACGGTGAATCCAATCCAAATCCTGCAAAACCAAAGATTCCATTAAATTCTCCAGGGTACATTAAATTAAACCCAACCAAACAATAAAGCAGCAACCCTACTGTTATGATAAAAATATTCTTAAAAAGTATGTTTATTGTATTTTTTTGTCTTGTTAACCCAATTTCTAAAAATGCAAAACCTAAATGCATAAAGAAAACGAGTGCTGTACAGATCATCATCCATACATTATTTGTTGTAAGTAATTCCATAATTAATAGTGTTTGATGATTATTATTTTAAGGTTTCCCCTCCTTTTTCTCCTGTTCTTATTCTATAACATTCCGTGATGTCTGAAACGAATATTTTACCATCTCCAACTTCGCCAGTTCCAGCAGAATCTATAATTGCCTTGATTGTCACTTCTTCAAAATCATCATTAACTACTATAGATAAAAAACGACGCTGAATGTCACTAGTACTATAAGAAACACCTCTATACACATGGCCTTCCTTCTCATTACCCAAACCGGTAACATCCCAGTAAGAGAAAAAGTTCACCCCTACTTCATGCAGTGCATTTTTCACTACATTGTATTTAGATTTTCTAATAATTGCTTCAATTTTTTTCATGACTCATTTATTTTATTTAGTTAATTAGATTAAAATGAATAAATAGCTGCCAATGTAAAAGCTGCTAAGCTTTTTGTAGGCGCCATATCATTATCAAAGTATACTTCATCAGAATTACTATCTAAACGCAATTCTGGCTTAATAATTAAATTCTCTAAAGTATAGCTTCCTGTTAGTGTTAATGCAAATACACTTGGCTCATCTGAGGCTCCATCCATCATCCAATTAAAGTACTCGCCTCTTAGTCCTATTGAAAAATCTTCAGAAGTTGCCAATTGCGGATACAAAGCAGCTCCGTAAAAACCATTACCATCATTATCGGCATAGGCACCATTAATCCCCAAGAAGAAATCTTCAGACAGGTCAAAACCTCCAGTATAATCAATTTCGAAACCTAGAACTACTCCAGAATCATAATAGAAGTTCAAATATTGACCCGCAAAACCTAATTGAGCCCCTAAACCGTAATCTCCGGTAAAGTTATTGTTAACATCTGTTGGATTCATAAAAGCCAACATTAAGCTAACATCCTCAGACAGTGCAAAATCTGCCTTCAACCCAACATGCGAAAACGGTCCGCTAGAAAACAAGTACGAGGTACTGTAGTTAAAATTACCTACCGGCGAAATAACCTCATAACCTAAATAGGTATTAAAGCGTCCTAAAGTTAAGGTAGTACTTTCAGATACATTCCAGTAAGCATATAATTGATTAACAAAAATGCCATCATCGCCCCCAACAGCTCCAAGTCCTCGTGGACCGAATACCACATCGGCAACAGCACCAGTTTTACCGCCCTCATAAGACGCTACCAAATTTGCCATACCTAATGCAAATCCTGTCTTATTCGCAAATGAAGTTCCAAAAGACTGAAACTCGTCGCCATTATCACCGAAAACAGCTCTGTCGGAAGACGTTAAATTTGTTTTATAATATGCATCAATGCTTCCTCCAATATTAAATGACTTTTTAGATTCATCTTCTTGAGCAAATAATACTGTTGCCACAAAAAGCATTGAAAGTGTGATAATTCTTTTCATAATGTTTTAATTTACAGTTATTGGTTAATTTTCTTTGAATTCGGAGTAAAACTATACAAAAAACATTTACACCCCCTAAAAATTAGGGGTCAAGAATTGATTTTTATAAAAAACATATTTATACCCCTATTTTTTTATGGGTATTTAGATAATTTTTTGATTTTTTGATTTTTCAACAATCTAGTTATTTGAATTATTATTAGTTTTTTCAGTTTTTTGATGCTTTTATTTTTACAAAAGCAACTTTTCTTTAATTTTAATTCACAAATTCGCATTTATAGCTAAATATTATCGATTGAATATTTGCTAAAAAACCGCTTTATTATTGATATATAATTATTTTTATATTCACTTAGCTCCTAAAATCGAAATAATAGATTACCCCTTATTGTTATTTGGATTCTACTGCATATCTTCGCTGTTAAAGGCTAATTTTTAAACTTATAATTTGTTGATTATGTTGCAGAAACAAGGAATGTATTTACCTGAATTTGAACACGAAAATTGTGGCGCAGGTTTTATTTGTAACCTTAAAGGAGAGAAAACAAATCAAATCATACATGATGCTTTAGAAATTCTGGTAAAATTAGAACACCGGGGCGGTGTAAGTGCAGACGGAAAAACTGGTGATGGCGCAGGATTACTAATTGATATCCCTCACGAATATTTCAACAGAGTATGTGATTTTGAAATTCCAGCACCTAGAGAGTATGCTGTTGGAATGATTTTTCTACCTAAAAATAAAAATCAGTACAAAACCTGTAAAGAAATTTTTGAAAAAGAAATAAAAGCTCAAGGACTAGCTGTTTTAGGTTGGCGCGATGTCCCTGTAGACTCCTCACAGCTAGGAGAAATTGCATTAGCCTCAGAACCTGGAATAGAACAAATATTCATAGGAAAAACAGAAGACATAGACGAAGCTACATTCAAAGCCAAGCTGTACGCAGGCCGTAAAATAGCAGAACACGCCATATATGCTTCTAAAATGTCCCAAAACAACTATTTTTATGTTCCTAGTTTATCAACTACAACATTAATATACAAAGGCATTATTATGCCCGAAGATATTGGCCCATATTACAAAGACCTTTTAGAACCAGATTTAGTAACACGCTTGGCCTTGGTACACCAAAGGTTTTCTACCAATACCATGCCTACATGGGAATTGGCTCAGCCTTTTAGACACATCTGTCAAAATGGCGAAATAAACACGCTACGAGGTAACGTTAGTAGAATGCGTGTTCGCGAAGAAATCATGAAGAGCGATGTCTTCGGTCCGCAAATAGACAAATTGTTCCCTATCATACTTCCAGGGAAATCAGATTCTGCTTCTATGGATATGGTCGTGGAACTATTAACTCATACCGGAAGATCCTTGCCAGAGGTCATGATGATGATGATTCCCGAAGCATGGGAAAAGCACAAAACCATGTCGGATGAAAGAAAAGCGTTCTACGAATACAATGCCTGCATCATGGAACCTTGGGATGGCCCAGCATCAGTTCCTTTCACAGATGGAGACTACATTGGCGCCTTACTAGACCGTAACGGTTTAAGACCTTCCAGATATTCTGTTACCAAAAGTGGTAAATTAATTATGGCATCAGAAATAGGTGTGGTAGATATTGCTCCAGAAGATGTTGAAAGCCACGGTAGGTTAGAGCCTGGTAAAATGTTCTTGGTAGACATGAATGAAGGTCGCATTATTAATGATGAAGAGATTAAGAGCAAAATTGTTTCCGAAAGGCCTTACAAGGCATGGTTAGACAAAACAAGACTACACTTAAAAGATGTACCTTACACCAATGAAACCTGTCCTATTGAGACCATCGACATCAAAACAAGACAGCGTTTGTTCAACTATACCTTCGAAGACATTCAAGAAGTTATCTCCCCAATGGCCCAAAACGGAAAAGAAGCCTTAGGATCTATGGGTATCGATACCCCTTTAGCAGTATTATCCGATAGACCTCAGCTCATTTCCAACTATTTTAAACAACTATTTGCGCAGGTTACCAACCCACCTTTAGATGGTATACGCGAAGAAATAGTTACCGACATTAGTTTAGCACTTGGTAAAGACCGAAATATTTTTAGCATTACCGAAAGACAATGCAGAAAGCTACGCATCCAAAATCCGGTGATCTCTAATGCCGATTTAGAAAAAATCAGAAGCATTTCAGTTGAAGGCTTTAAAGCTGAAACCATTGAAATATTATACGAAAAATCAAAAGGACTAAATGGTCTTGAAGATGCCCTTGAAGATATTATTCTTCAAGTAACCAAAGCACTTGAAAGAGGCACGAACATTATCATCTTATCAGATAGAGGCGTAAACAAACAATTTGCACCTATACCTTCACTATTGGCTTGTTCGTATGTGCACCACCAAATGAACCGTTTGCGTAAGCGTTCGTATTTTGATATTATTGTTGAATCGGCCGAACCACGTGAACCTCATCATTTTGCTACCCTATTTGGCTATGGCGCTAGTGCCATTAACCCTTATATGGTAAATGAAATTATCAGAATGCAAGTAAAAGAAGGGTTTATCAAGAATCTGGACGAACAAAAAGCAGTCGATAATTTCAACAAAGCAATAGGAAAAGGACTCTTAAAGATCATGAACAAAATCGGAATCTCTACACTACATTCGTACAGAGGCTCCCAAATTTTTGAAATCGTCGGCTTTAATTCTCAATTTGTTGAAAAATACTTCCCTTATACAGCGTCTAGAATTGAAGGTATCGGTTTATATGAAATTGAAAAAGAAATCAACGAACGCTACAAATATGCGTATCCCGACAAATACATAGACAAACGTTTAGGTTTAAATATAGGAGGCGATTACAGATGGAGGCGAAATGGCGAACGCCATATGTTTAATCCAACAACCGTTGCTAAACTGCAACAGGCTGTTAGGTTAAGCGATCAAGCCAGCTACGATGTATATTCTAAAGCTGTAAACGAACAATCGGAAAACCTAATGACCATCCGAGGTCTATTCGAATTCGATAATTTAGACCCGATTCCATTAGAAGAAGTAGAACCATGGACCGCCATCGTAAAACGCTTTAAAACGGGTGCAATGTCTTATGGATCCATTTCCAGAGAGGCGCACGAAAACCTAGCCATTGCCATGAACCGTATAGGAGGTAAATCGAATTCTGGTGAAGGTGGCGAAGACAGAAAACGTTTCCAGCCAGACATTAATGGCGACAACCGCAACTCGGCAATCAAACAAGTTGCTTCTGGTCGATTTGGCGTAACTTCTCATTACCTTACTAATGCTAAAGAAATCCAAATAAAGATGGCACAGGGCGCCAAGCCCGGTGAAGGAGGACAATTACCAGGTGAAAAAGTATTACCATGGATTGCAGCAGCTCGTAATTCCACTCCTTTTGTTGGCTTAATTTCACCGCCACCACATCACGACATCTACTCTATTGAAGATTTAGCACAGTTGATATACGACTTAAAAAATGCTAACCGCGAAGCAAGAATTAATGTAAAACTTGTTTCAGAAGTTGGCGTTGGAACTATCGCAGCAGGGGTTTCTAAAGCCAAAGCAGATGTGGTACTTATATCTGGTTACGACGGAGGGACAGGAGCTTCTCCTCTTACCTCTCTAAAACATGCAGGATTACCTTGGGAGCTTGGCTTGGCAGAAGCGCAACAAGCCTTAGTTTTAAACAAACTAAGAAGCCGAATTGTGGTAGAATGCGACGGTCAGCTAAAAACCGGACGTGATGTAGCCATTGCTGCCTTATTAGGTGCTGAAGAATTTGGTTTTGCAACCGCCCCATTAGTTGCTTCAGGATGTATTATGATGCGTAAATGCCATTTAAATACATGTCCTGTAGGTATTGCAACTCAGGATAAAGAATTGCGTAAAAACTTTAGAGGAACACCAGAACATGTGATAAATTTCTTCTATTATATAGCTGAAGAATTAAGAGGTATCATGGCGCAGTTAGGCTTTAGAACTATGGACGAAATGATAGGGCAAACCCATAAAATTAATGCCAATAAAGCTATTAAGCATTATAAAGCTAAAGGATTGGATTTATCTTCCATCCTACACAGACCAGCAGAGTACAGCAATATGGTCGTTAAGAACACAGAAGAACAAGATCACGATTTACAAGACGTACTTGACTTTGAAATATTAAAGGACTCCCACAGAGCTTTGTACAGAAAGGAACAAATGACTTTAGAATACCCTATTAACAATACAAACCGTTCTGTAGGTGCTATTGTAAGTAATGAAATTTCTAAGGTATACGGACATCTTGGCTTACCAGATGATACTTTAAATATCAATTTTACAGGCTCGGCAGGACAAAGTTTTGGTGCCTTTGGTGCACACGGACTAACGTTTACGGTTGAGGGCAATACCAACGATTACTTAGGCAAAGGTTTATCTGGCGCTAAATTAATTGTTAAAAAGCCAGCTAAAGCAGATTTTATTGCCGAAAATAATATTATCGTAGGGAACGTATGTTTGTTCGGAGCTATTCAAGGAGAAGCTTACATTAATGGTATAGCGGGAGAACGTTTTGCCGTTAGAAACTCTGGTGCCACAGCTGTGGTAGAAGGTGTAGGCGACCACTGTTGTGAATACATGACTGGAGGAAAAGTTATTGTTCTTGGTAATACAGGACGAAACTTTGCGGCTGGCATGAGTGGTGGTATTGCTTATGTTTACGATCCTGAAAGGAAGCTTGAAAACGGATTATGCAACACAGAAACCATAGAGTTTGAGGACATTTTGTCTGAAGACGCTAAAGAATTAAAGGCATTAATCGAAAAACACGTTCTTTACACGGGTAGTAAACGCGGAAAAGAATTATTAGCCGATTGGGATACTAGTTTAAACAATTTTGTTAGAATCATGCCAATCGAATACAAACGTGCATTGAAACGTTTAGAAACTGAGGAACAAATGGTAGAAGAATTAACAACAGCATAATACAATGGGAAAAGTAACAGGTTTTAAAGAATTCGAAAGACAAGATGAAGCGTACACGCCTGTAAAAGACCGTGTAAAACATTATAAAGAATTTACAGTATCCTTAAGTGAGTCTGAAATCACAAAACAAGGATCACGCTGTATGGACTGTGGCATCCCATTTTGTCATAGCGGTTGTCCACTAGGGAATTTAATCCCGGATTTTAACCATATGGTTCACCAAGGCGAATGGCAAAAAGCCTCTTGGATACTGCACTCAACAAACAATTTTCCAGAGTTTACTGGGCGTTTATGTCCAGCTCCATGTGAAAAATCGTGTGTACTGGGAATTATAGAAGACCCCGTTTCTATTGAAAATATAGAAAAGAATATTGTTGAACGTGCTTTTAAAGAGGGATGGATTAAACCACAACCGCCAAAAACAAGAACAGGAAAAACAATTGCTATTGTAGGATCTGGACCAGCAGGATTAGCTGCAGCTCAACAATTAAATCGTGCAGGCCATACAGTAACTGTTTTTGAAAGAGACGATGAAATTGGTGGCTTATTACGCTACGGCATCCCTAACTTTAAATTAGAAAAGGAAATTATAGACCGTCGTATTGCTATCCTAGAAGCAGAAGGCATCTCTTTTAAAGTAAACGTAAATGTTGGTGTTAATTACGATGTAAAAGAGTTAAAGACTTTTGATGCCGTTGTACTATGTGGTGGTGCTACCGAAAGAAGAAGCTTACCAACACCAGGTATTGATGCCGATGGTGTGGTACAGGCAATGGATTTCTTAACGCAACAAACAAAAGTAGTATTTGGCAAGGAAGTTAAAGATCAAGTTTTAGCTACCAATAAGGATGTTATTGTAATTGGTGGAGGTGATACTGGATCTGACTGTATAGGGACTTCGAATCGTCAAGGTGCAAAATCGGTAACAAATTTTGAAATTATGCCGAAACCACCAGGACACAGATCGCCAACAACTCCTTGGCCATTCTGGCCGCTACAACTTAAAACATCCTCTTCTCACGAAGAAGGTGTTGAAAGAAACTGGCTCATCAACACCAAAGAGTTCGTAACAGACACCAATGGAAAATTAACAGCACTAAAAACTGTTAATGTAGAATGGAAAATGGTGCCTGGCGAGCGTCCACAGCTAATTGAAGTTGAAGGCACTGAAAAAGCATGGCCATGTGACTTAGCACTTCTTGCTCTAGGTTTTACAGGTCCAGAAAGTACTTTAGCAGATCAGTTAGGGATAGAAAAAGACGCGCGTTCTAACTACAAAGCCGAATACGGCAAATACCAAACTAATATTCCTAACATTTTTACCGCTGGCGATATGCGCAGAGGACAATCATTAATTGTTTGGGCTATTTCAGAAGGCCGTGAAGCTGCTAGACAAGTTGATATTTATTTAATGGGCAAATCCGATTTGGCTTCAAAAGACATGTCGGGAGATTTAGTTGCCTTATAACAACATTTACCCCCTATATATGACAATGTATTAGGGGGTAATTTATACTATTATGTTTCAAAAAGTTGTATCCATTAAACCAAAATCAACCTTTAAAACTATTACATTTTAATTTTTAGAAATTTTTTAACAGTTTCAAAAACCTTATATACTATATTTGCTTTTTTAAAAAATTTATGTACAAAAAATCAATAGCAATATTTTTCACAGTAGTTTTTATGGGGTTCATTGTAGCGCCTTCTATTATTATTGCTCTTGATGATACAATCGATACATCTATTTTTTATTCAATGGCTGAAGAAGAAGAAAACGGCAAATCAAAAAAAGGAGAGCTAACGTTTTCCCTCGAAGCTAATGATTATAGTACTTTTGATGACTCAAAAAATCAACTTCATTTAGGGTATCGTTTTAAAAATTACCCTATCCCCCACCTCAATTTAATTTCTCCACCTCCAGAACGCATCTAAATTACAATTAGGTTTACAAGGCTTAACAAATATGTTAGTCTAAATTATCAACTCATTTTAATTAAAAATCGATACCAGTTATTGTATTGGATTACTTTGGATTAAAAATGTTGTCTTTTCTATAATTTTAAAAGAAAACAACATGAACGCACACAAATTTTCTTAAAAAAATCATATACATATAGAATTTGTGTCCTTTTTCAAAGTTGTCATAGCCATACTATAATATGGTATAAAACTTATTATATTTATGTTTAAAACCATTAAAAACGACTTACCTGCGAGTATAGTTGTATTTTTTGTCGCGCTACCTTTGTGTTTAGGAATTGCCTTAGCCAGTGGCGCTCCTCTATTTTCTGGATTAATAGCTGGTATTATTGGGGGTATTGTAGTTGGAGGTCTAAGCGGTTCCAAAATAGGAGTAAGTGGTCCGGCAGCCGGTCTGGCGGCCATAGTTTTAACGGCCATTGGCACTCTTGGCGGTTACGAAAACTTTCTTGTAGCTGTTGTACTCGGTGGTTTAATCCAGCTACTATTTGGATTTTTAAAAGCCGGAATTATAGGCTATTATTTTCCCTCTTCGGTAATTAAAGGAATGCTTACCGGAATAGGGATTATCATTATTTTAAAACAAATCCCTCATTTCTTTGGTTACGATGCAGAACCTGAAGGCGCCGACAGCTTTTTTAGTTCCTCTAGCGAAAACACCTTTTCAACCATACTAAATATAACCGACAACATTACCGTAGGCTCAATGATTGTAGGTTTTATTGCCCTAGCTATTTTAATTCTTTGGGATAAAGTACTAACCAAGAAAGCTAAAATTTTTCAATTAATTCAAGGGCCACTGGTAGCTGTTGTAGTTGGTATTATTTTCTTTTCATTAACACAATCGAACGATACTCTTGCCATAGCAGGGACGCACTTGGTAAGTGTGCCCGTTCCAGAAGATACCAGTTCCTTTTTAGCCCAATTTAGCTTCCCTAATTTTAGTGTAATCTTTAATCCAGATGTGTGGATTGTAGCCTTTACTATTGCTTTGGTAGCTAGTTTGGAAACCTTATTATGTGTTGAAGCTACCGATAGATTAGATCCACATAAAAATGTAACACCTACCAATAGAGAGTTATTAGCTCAAGGAACAGGTAATATATTATCTGGGTTAATTGGAGGTTTACCCATTACACAAGTTATTGTTAGGAGTTCTGCTAACATTCAGTCTGGCGGTGTTTCAAAATTGTCTGCTATAATTCACGGTATCTTATTACTCATCTCTGTAATATTAATTCCAAGATTGTTAAATATGATTCCTTTGTCTGTACTGGCAGCCATTTTGTTAATTGTAGGCTATAAATTAGCTAAGCCTAAGCTTTTCAAACAGATGTACGACCTAGGATGGAAACAATCCATACCTTTTACAGTAACCGTTTTAGGTATTGTATTTATCGACTTGCTTTGGGGCATTGGACTTGGGCTAGCGGTAGGCATAGTTGTTATTTTATTGAAGAGCTACCAAAATTCCCATTTTCTTCATATTGAAGATAAAAGTAACGGTAAACACAAAATAAAAATGACCCTGGCCGAAGAAGTTACCTTTTTTAACAAAGGAGCCATTTTAAAAGAACTGGACAGTTTACCAAAAGACACACATCTAGAGTTAAACCTGCTAAAAACCAGATATTTAGACAATGACATAATAGAAATATTAGAAGACTTCGCTTTTAAAGCAAGAGAACGAAATATTGATATTAAGCTTGTTTCCAAACGTGGTGTAGTAGAGAACCCAACAAGTTTTATACAGTTCTTTAATGAAAGACCTAAATCTAGTTTAAGTTTAAATTAAAGATCATGGAAAATAAAAAATATAAAATAGCAGTATTTACAGAGTTAAAAGACACTATAAATACTACTTTAAATAGCTCGGTTGGTTTAGCCAAACTTATTAATGCAGAAATAAGCTTATTATGTTTAGAGAACCCCATTGATGTTGTAAAAAAAGACAATCAGCTGTCTGCAATGCGCGAAATTAATGGTAAATACACTACAGTTAATAAAACACTTGAAACCCTAACCCAATCGGTTGCAAAAGACTTTGGCGTTAATGTAAATTATTCATTTGTCGTAGGTCAAATAAAGGATGAAATAAAAAAATATATTAAAGAGCAACAACCTGATATTATTGTAATAGGCAAAAGAAAGTCTAAACTATTAAAAATGGCAGGCGGGAACTTAACTAAGTATGTTTTAAAGTACCATCCAGGCACTATTTTAATTACTAATGAAAACAATACAATTATCCCTAATAAAATATTAAATTTAGGGGTTCTTAACGGCAATAACCTAATTGATGATATAGATGTATTAAAACCTTTAATATCACAAACCCAAAAGCCGATTAAATCATTTAAAATAGTGGATGACCTTAACGCTACAACGGATGACCATTTGTCTATTGATACTGAAACCGTAGAGTTTGTATTTGGTCAAAGCAGCAATTCAATAGAAGCCCTTTCAAATTATTTAGAAAAGAGCAATGTCAACCTATTGTATATTAATAGAACTAAAACTAAAAGCAATAACACCCTGAAAAAAGATATTAATACTATGATAAACGAACTTAATGTATCAGTTCTTCTTTCAGCAGAAAACAAGACAACTTTTGTCTAAATAAAAAATAATAACATTTAAAACATACATCATGAAAGCACATACAAAAGAGACACAAGCAACAATGACCCCTGAAAAGTCATTGCAATTTTTAAAAGAAGGAAACCTAAGATTTCAAAATAACTTAAAAGCAAACCGTAACTTATTGGAGCAAGTGAATGATACCAGCGAGGGTCAATTCCCTTTTGCTACCATTTTAAGTTGTATTGATTCCCGAGTATCTGCCGAATTAGTTTTCGATCAGGGTCTGGGCGACATTTTTAGTGTTCGCATCGCCGGAAACTTTGTTAATGAAGATATCTTAGGAAGCATGGAGTTTGCTTGTAAATTAGCGGGAACTAAACTTATTGTTGTTTTAGGACATACCAGCTGCGGTGCCGTAAAAGGCGCCTGCGATCATGCTGAAATGGGTAACTTAACAAAGCTTATCGAAAAAATAACACCAGCTGTTAACGCCGTAACAGAACCTAAAGATCCAGAAAAAAGAACTTCTAAAAATTTAGAGTTTGTAGATGAGGTATCGCATATGAACGTTAAATTAACCATCGACAGAATACATCAAGAAAGCCCTATTCTTTCTGAAATGGAAAAGAATGGTGAGATTAAAATCGTAGGGGCTATGTACGATATCAATTCAGGTGCAGTTACTTTCAACGAGTAAAACCCTTTACATGATAAAGAATATGAAAAAGAAAATAAATATGGTAGTGTTAACTTTTATGTTAACACTACCTTTTTTTATTAATGCACAGGAAAGCAATTTGGGAAACTGGCTGGTTTACATTGGCAACAAAAAAGTTAATGACAAATGGAACATCCATAACGAAATACAGTATAGGAATTATGATGCCATAGGCGATTTAGAGCAGCTTCTCCTTAGAACAGGTTTAGGCTATACTTTTAACGATGGTAATAAACAAAATGCCTTATTAGGATATGGCTTCATTCTATCTGAAAACTACCTTGGTGACACCAATGAGAAGATAACTGTTAATGAACATCGCATTTTTCAACAGTTTACCTCAAAGCAATCCATAGGGAGTGTATCACTCAACCATCGTTACCGCTTTGAACAGCGTTTCGTTGAAAGCGACTTTAAAATGCGATTCCGATATTTTTTAGGGCTTAACATCCCTTTAAAATTTTCAGAAACGAACAACAAAACCTATATCTCAGCTTATAACGAAATTTTCTTAAACACTAAAGCATCTATTTTTGACCGAAATAGACTGTATGGTGGTTTAGGCTATAAGTTTAGTAAGAATTTCAAATTAGAATTAGGCTATATGAACCAGTTTTTTGAAACATCTGGCCGAGATCAAATTAACATTATAACATTTGTGAATTTTTAGAGTTTTATCATATCATCTAAAATCAAATCACTCCTTTATATAAAACACTTTAGCCCGATGGCAAATTAACTTACCCCTTTATAAGGCATCTCTTAATTTTGTTTTTTGTAAATTAAACCTCGAAAAGTCAAAGAACATCATTACTATGAAAAATTTTCTATCAAACATTAAAGGAGATGCCTTTGGAGGGATTACCGCTGGTATTGTAGCCTTACCTTTAGCTTTAGCCTTTGGGGTCTCTTCTGGTTTAGGTCCAAGTGCCGGCTTATATGGCGCTATTTTCTTAAGCTTTTTTGCTGCTTTATTTGGTGGTACAAACACTCAAATTTCTGGCCCTACGGCACCAATGACCGCAGTAAGCATGGTAATAATAGCAGGTATCATTGCTGCCAACGATGGCGATGTTAACAAAGCACTTCCTGCAATTTTAACCGTTTTTCTTTTGTCTGGGCTTTTTCAAATTGGTCTAGGAGTTTTGGGTTTGGGAAAGTATATAAAATACATTCCTTACCCGGTTGTTTCTGGTTTTATGACAGCTATTGGAGTTATTATACTAATAACCCAAATACTCCCTACCTTAGGTTACTATCCAAAAGAAGATCTAGAATACGTAAATCAATTTAAAGCCAATGCCGAAGAAATAATTCTTGAAAACATTTTAAAGGAAGAGGCCGGCGAAGGGATTCTTGTTTTGGAAAACTTCAAAGAAACGGTAAGCAGAGCCGAGCATATTACCCAAGATGATATTTTAAAAGAATCCAAAACCTTAGCGGCCAATGAAGCTTCTGGAGTTTTAGGTACTATAAAAGTACTTCCAAGAGCATTAAAAAACATTAATTGGATAGAAGTCATTTTAGCCATAAGTACAATTATAATAATCTATGGCTTTAAGCGCATTACAACAGCCATACCTAGTGCCCTCGTTGCTTTGGTTGTTGTATCTGGAGTCGCTTTTGGGTTTGGATTGGATTACAGACCCATTGAAGAAATCCCATCAGGCCTACCAGTTCCTAATATTGAAATCATAACCGGTTTTAGCTTACAAAGTATTACGCCTTATATTTTTACAGCTTTATCCCTATCGCTACTTGGCGCAATCGATTCGTTGCTCACCAGTGTGGTTGCAGATAACATGACAAAGACCAAACACAAGCCCAACAAAGAGCTAATTGGTCAAGGTATTGGTAATAGTATAGGAGCCTTTTTTGGCGGTATTCCGGGTGCCGGAGCTACGATAAGAACTGTTGTAAATATCAATGCAGGTGGAAAAACAAAACTTTCCGGAATGATTGCCGGTATTATGCTCCTTTTCATCTTGTTAGCACTTGGCCCGGTTGCTTCTAAAATCCCAGCTGCTGTACTGGCTGGTATTTTAATAACCGTTGGTATTGGCGTTATGGATTATAAAGGTCTTAAAGCCATCCCCAGTTTACCAAGAGATCTAAAAGTAGGACCCTTTACATTAAGCTCAGAAGTTCTGGTTATGCTTATCGTATTACTACTATCCACCTTCTGGAATTTAGTATATGCCGTAGGTATTGGACTTGTTATAGCGTCCTTGATGTTCATGAAAAAGATAGGAGATCTAACAGCGGAGCGTTCGGACGTAAAACCGCTTAAAGAAGAAGCATGGGAGGACGAAATTAATTTCCCTGACCGCCTAAAAAGCAAGGTCTTTATAAAGCATATTAAAGGGCCTTTATTTTTTGGATCTACCAGTGATTTTCAGCAACTCGCCAAACAAATTCCTAAAACAGCCTCGACGGTAATAATCAGGATGGGCCGCATGCAATATATGGATCAATCCGGATTATATGCTATGGAGGATGTTTTGGTTGATTTAAAAAAGGAGGGCATTTCTGTTTTACTGGTAGGTATATTAAGGCAACCCAAATACATGATGGAACGCATTGACATCATACCTGATCTTATCCCCAGGGAACATTTGTTTGGCAATTTTAAGTCTTGTATGACCTGGATTAAAACCAATGTTAATGGTAACTAAACCACTATGGACTGAAAGTCCATAGGTTTGTTACACGAGGGACTAAAGTCCCTCTTTTTACTCTA
>NZ_BAABCY010000021.1:0-5015 GCF_039539345.1 Snuella lapsa
CTGGGGGGAATCCTGATAAGGTTTTTAAAACTTAAAAAAAATGGACGGAATTTCTTCCGACCATGGCTACCGAAATAGGGAGCTTTTGGTTATCTTTTAAAAGAATAGGAGTTGAGGATGTTTTTTAATTGCTGCTTCAGATCCTCACCCGAATCGTAGATCATCTGTTCCGCAGTTGGAAACGGCACACGTCTTTTTTCTAAAAACGGCAAAAGTTCGGTTTCCAATGCTCTTCGGTCGCCTCTAGAGGTGGCATAAATGTGTTCAAAGATATATTCGCTGGCTAGCGGAAAAGCGTCTACCAGCTGTTTGGTTTTAAGATCTTTGTATTCTATGTTTCCGGTAACCTGCGCTGCTTTAAATTGTTTAAATTCATAATATTCGCAACGCACGGTTTTCATTTTATCTACTTTAATCTTATTACCCAAGCTATCTTTTACAACGTTGCCTTTATCATCTAAAAGATATTGCCATCCATCGACAACTTGTTTTTCTTTGATTATTTGGCGTTCCTTAACTTGTTCGGGAGAGATATTAATTTCTCGCAGATTAACACGCATACTGTAGTCGTATGCTATTTTCTTGTCGACAGTATTGTGATATACGGTCCATAGATTATTTAGTCCGTAAGTACTAAAGTTTAGAAGGTCGTTTTCAAGACGCTCAGGGATTACTTTTTTGGTGTCGTTTATCATATCAACAAGAACAAAATCAGTCCCTTTGTTATGAGCTACATCTATTAATTGTCGTACGTCTTTAAAATTAGGGTTAATATGCTCAATCTCCTGTAAATCTTCAAAAGCATAGCGAGCATCCATTTTATTATTACTATTTAAAAGCGTTAGAGCATTATTGTACAATTGCTGAGAACTCTTGTTCTTAAAAGCTATAATTTCACTAGAGTAATTAGCCATATTTATTTTTACAGCCTGTCCGTTTAAGTACAAAGGTAATAATGGTTTGATACGCTCCTGACGATCATTTAGCTTACGATATAGGTCATAAATCTGAAGGTAGTTTTCAGGATTGTTATCTTGCTTTAAAAAGTTTATTTTAGTTAAATCGCGTTCATTGGCCTTGCTGTAAGCATCTTGAAGTAGGCTAATGAATTCTGCTTTACCTTTTTTATCCTTATTTGTTCTTAACTTTCCAATGGCTTCGTTAATGGCAAGATCGTAGTTGCCAATACTTACTGCCTTTTCGATTTGTTTACTGGTACTGCAAGCCAGTATTGTAATCGTTATTAGTAATGAGAGTAATAATTTATGCATAGGTTAAAATTTGGGTTATTTTTCAATCATTTCAAAAGTAGTGCCAAAATACACATTATAGGCTACAGTGAAACAGGGTGTAATATATAAAATATTTTTGTAGAGTACTTAAGAAACCTAGGGTTGCGTTATTTTTTTCTTACTATAAGAGGTGTGTTATTTGGTTTGTGGGGTATTAAAAAGAATTGGTTCTACAATTTCTCTATTGGCTATTTTGTGAATTTTTCAATAAGCTCGATTGACTTATCCGCAAAACGTTTCCCCATGGTTATATAACCATTTGCAGACATGTGTAAATCATTTTCTATTGGTTTGCCATTGCGTACAATGCCATCATTAAGATCATCTGTATTGATCCAGTCAAAACGCGGATTGGATTCAGCCGTTTTAACCTGAATGTCTCTTATCATGGTCCAATCCTGATATTTGCTATTCTGTAGATCAAAATCACTTAACCTGCCGATCACAAAATTAACATCATTCCTATTCAGGTCATCACTTAATTGTTTGTATAGTCCCTCTAAACTCTTTTGGTATACATTGCCAAACCCTTCTCTGGCATCGCGTTCACCTTGCATCCAGATAAAGGTGACTGAGGCTATGTTTTCATTTTCGATGACTGCACGTACTTTGGTTATAAGGCGGTCGTATAAATCAGGATTTGCTTCGGGCTCGTTACCACTTATTGGTTTCCAGTCTTTATACCAGCGACGTATGGGTTGCCCGCCAAGCGCATCTTTAACCACAATGACGTTTTCCTTTCCAAAGTTAGCCTCGATCGACGGAGTAAACGATTCTTCAGGATTTAATCTTGCCATATTAGACTGCCCGGAAAGTATAAACAAATGCTTGCCTTCGGGTTTTGAAGTGCATGACAGCAAGAGAGCTCCAAATAGAATTACTATTAATTTATAGGGCTTCATGAATTAGTCTCTTTGTATAAAAGTAGTTATCCTTATCCTATCTATTTTTTCTTGTAAGGAGGTAATAATTTGGTTGAAACCTCTCCAAAACCAATGCGTGTACCATCTTTTTCGCAATGTCCTCTAAGTATCACAGTGTCATTATCGTTAATAAACGTACGTTCGGTACCGTCATTCATTTTAATTGGTTTTTCCCCCCGCCATGTTAGTTCTAGCATAGAACCGTAAGAATCTGGTGTTGGTCCAGAAATGGTACCACTTCCCATAAGATCACCAGAATTTACAGGACAGCCATTAACAGTATGGTGCGCCAATTGTTGAGACATGTTCCAGTACATGTACTTAAAATTAGACTTACTAACTATCGTTTCTTTGGAACCGTTAGGTTGAATGGCCACTTCTAGTTGAATGTCGAAACTCTTTTTCCCTTTGTACTGCAAATAAGGTAATTGCGGTTTAATAGGTTTAGGACTTTCTACACGATAGGGCTCCAAAGCATCTAGAGTAACAATCCATGGCGACATGGATGAAGCAAAATTTTTAGCCAGGAATGGGCCAAGAGGAACGTATTCCCATTTTTGAATATCGCGGGCACTCCAGTCGTTAAATAATACCAATCCAAAAATATATTCTTCCGCCTCATTAACGGGGATGGG
Source organism: Snuella lapsa (assembly GCF_039539345.1). NCBI lineage: Bacteria > Pseudomonadati > Bacteroidota > Flavobacteriia > Flavobacteriales > Flavobacteriaceae > Snuella > Snuella lapsa. Next base: position 2,851 of record NZ_BAABCY010000021.1, read on the forward strand.
TTCTCCCAAATCATTGGCATCGGTCGTTATAAAGGCCATTTCCAACTCAAAATCTACCAATTTACTCGGTCCAAAAACAGGTTCGGTAGCATTAAGAGGCAGGGTTTGTCCTTGTGGCCTGTGAATAGGGATTCCCGATGGGATTATGGAAGAGCTTCGGCCGTGATATCCTACAGGAATATGCAACCAGTTAGGCATTAGTGCATCATCAGCCCCTCTAAACATAGTCCCTACATTGGTGGCATGTTCGATACTCGAATAAAAGTCGGTATAGTCACCTATTTGAACCGGTAATTGCATTTCAATTTCATCAAGACGAAACAAAACGGTCTCTTTGTGTTGTTTGTTATTCTTGAGTGCGGTGTTTTCCGCATCAAAAATTTGAGCAATTCTATTTCTTACGGCTCGCCATGTTTTTCTGCCATCAGCGATAAAATCGTTTAACGTATCCTGAAGAAAGATATCGTCAGTCAATGGAATGCCATCAAAATACCCAAGTTGATGTAGAGCACCTAAATCGATGGCTGTATCACCAATACGGGTGCCAATGGTAATGATATCGTCCCGTGTTAAGAACACACCAAAAGGAATATTCTGAATTGGAAAATCTGAATTTTTGTCTACGTGCAGCCAGGATTTTCTATCTGGATTATTAGCTGATATTGGCATAGCCTATATGGTTTATTTCAAAGTTTATTAATTTCTTTTTCAAATATATGTTTTTTGGTGTATTTAACTAATCTATTTGTTATTTTTGCCGAATATTTAACCAGAATTTATATTTATGCAACGCGACGAACAAATTTTTGAACTTATTCAAGCTGAGAAAGAACGCCAGTTACATGGTATTGAACTTATTGCATCAGAGAACTTTGTGAGCGACCAGGTAATGGAAGCAGCAGGCTCTGTTTTAACAAACAAATATGCTGAAGGTTACCCCGGTAAACGTTATTATGGCGGATGTGAAGTAGTTGATGAAGTAGAACAAATTGCTATAGATAGAGCAAAAGCCCTGTTCGGTGCAGCTTATGTAAATGTACAACCCCATTCTGGAAGTCAGGCGAATACAGCTGTATTTGCTGCGTGCTTAAAACCGGGAGATAAGATTTTAGGTTTTGATTTGTCTCACGGAGGACATTTAACTCACGGATCGCCAGTTAACTTTTCTGGTAAATTATACAACCCGGTGTTTTATGGAGTAGAGCAGGAAACAGGTGTGTTGAATTATAATAAAATTCAGGAGATTGCGACTAAAGAGCAACCTAAATTAATTATTGCTGGTGCTTCGGCATATTCGCGTGACATCGACTTCAAGCGATTTAGAGAAATAGCCGATAGTGTAGGTGCTATTTTAATGGCAGATATCTCACATCCTGCGGGATTGATAGCAAAAGGTATTTTAAACGACCCGATACCACACTGCCATATCGTTACAACCACGACACATAAAACCTTAAGAGGCCCAAGAGGTGGTATGATTATGATGGGTGAGGATTTTGATAATCCATTTGGTATTACCTTAAAGAGTGGTAAGTTGCGTAAAATGTCTTCGTTATTAGATTCAGCGGTATTTCCCGGAAATCAGGGAGGCCCATTGGAGCATATCATTGCTGCTAAGGCTATAGCTTTTGGAGAAGCACTTAGTGATGATTTCTTAAAATACCAATTGCAGGTTAAACACAATGCCGCCGCTATGGCAAAGGCATTGGTTGCCAAAGACTACAATATTATTTCGGGAGGAACTGATAACCACTGCATGCTAATCGATTTACGTAATAAAGATATATCTGGTAAAGAAGCTGAAGAAGCTTTGGTAAAAGCCGATATTACCGTAAACAAGAACATGGTGCCTTTTGATGATAAGTCACCGTTTGTAACTTCCGGTATCCGATTAGGTGTGGCGGCAGTTACGACGCGTGGATTAAAGGAAGCCGATATGGATGCTATTGTAGAATTAATTGATGAGGTGATTGCAAATCACGAGAACGATGCGACCTTAGAAGCCGTAAGAGAAAAAGTGAATGCTATGATGCAAGATAAGCCTTTGTTTGTGTAAGTATTCAGAAATAAAGTTTTTAAAGCCTGCCGTTGTGCTAGCCATGGTCGGAAGAAATTCCGGCCATTTTTTTTAAGTTTTAAAAACCTTATCAGGATTCCCCCCAGCG
>NZ_BAABCY010000022.1:0-39964 GCF_039539345.1 Snuella lapsa
CACTTTAATATACTAAATATTCTGCTTTTTCTATACCAAAAAATCGCTTTTCTTACGTCGAACTCAGGTTTTAAGTTCGGACTGGCTAATGGTGTTTACCAAGCCTAATCCTATTAGCAGGTTCTTTTTAACGGGAAAGAACATGCTCCAAAAACTCGAATCGTAGAAAACGGAAGCATTTACTTCTGTGGACAGGTATACTTTTTTGGGAAATTTTGTGCCAACCTCGTTTACAATATCTTCTATTAGTTTAAAAAGTTGGGGTTCTTCTTGCCGGGTTATTTCCAGTAGATGGGTACGGTCTATTTTGTGTGATTTAAAAATAAACTTCAATAGAAAAATAAGTATCAGACCTCCAAAGCTGGCCATGCCAATACCTAATGCTAAGGTAAAGAACATGGGCTTGCTTGCAATAAGCATGATACCGCCATACACGCATAGTGCGGTTAAACCACATACTGTTAAAAAGATAAGCAGGTAGGTAATAGCAAAGAAAATAATGGAAACGATAGCTTTGGTCGTTTGTTTTTTAAACTCGGGTGTTAGTTTTATGTCTTTAATTTTCATAAACAAGCTTTGGTTAATAGGTTCCAAATACATACGTAATGGGTTTTGAAATATGTAATTGCATTAATGTATGTACGATGCGCCTTTCAAATATACATAAGTGAATTATAAAATAATAATATTATTCTTACTTGATAATCGTCATTTAAATGCTCCCGTGCTTACCTCGAAATTAAAGAATGATTTCCTGTAAATGTCTTGCGTACTTGCACCGAGGAGGTTTACTTTATTAGGTATTGTATTTACTACTTGTCTCTAACTTCATACTTACTATTTGCATACTATAAGCACGCTATAACCACGCTATAAGCATGCTATAAGTACTAAGTACCTATATTGTAACGTTATGTAACAGGGCCATGTGCAATAATTGCCGGCCTGTGGTTTAATATATTACGTTATGGCAAAGCAAAAAGGTATTACGCCCTTTGTAGGGACACTAGGAGGTATTAATTTTTATTATCTGAAGGGCAAGCCAGTGGCTCGTAAAGCGGGTGGTGGCTTTAATTCTAAGGCTATAAAAAGTAAAGGCAGTATGCAACGGGTACGCGAGAATGCCAGCGAATTTGCGCATTGTTCTCAGGTCAATAAGGTGTTTCGCCAGGCTTTACGTCCGTTTTATCAGGGGGTTAAGTTTAGTTCTTTTCACAGTTATTTAATGCGCTTGTTTTTGGGGTTAAAGGATCTGGACGGGGTGCACGCGCGCGGCCAGCGCAGGGTTGGTTCGGGTGTTGATACGGCCGAGGGGACTTTGTTATTACAACAATTTGATTATACACCGGCCTGTGACATTACTACGGTATTGCCCTTTAAATTTGTTTATGATGCTTCCAACTACACCTTAACCATCCTGGATTTTAATATTTCCAAGGTTGCTTTTCTCCCGGGGGCTACGCATGTGGAGCTTTTATATGGTGTTTTGGATTTTAATTTTGAGACTTTGGACTATGACTTGCATTTGGCTTCGTCCCTTGTTCTAGACCGCAATTATAGTGGGGGCGGTTTGTATTTGGAGCCTTCCACGCTACCCACAGGTATTGGTACTTGCCTGGCGGTTACCGGGGTGCGTTTTTACCAGGAGGTAGATGGTGAACTTTATATGCTAAAGGACCAGACGGGTGTTGGGTTAGTTGTTGGTTGTTAGTTGTTGGTTGTTTGGTAATGCTGTTATGGAGTTATGAAGTGATGAAGTGATGGAGTTATGGGGTTATGAGGTTATGGAGTGATGGTGTTATGGAGTGATGAGGTTATGGAGTTAGGAGTTAGAAGTATTGGAGTTTAAAGTTTGAAGTTAGAGGTTATGAGGTTATGGAGTTATGGGGTTATGAGGTTATGGAGTTAGGAGTTAGGAGTTAGAAGTTAGAAGTATTGGAGTTTAAAGTTTGAATTTAGAGGTTATGAAGAGATGGAGTTATGGAGTGATGAGGTTATGGAGTTAGGAGTTAGGAGTTAGAAGTTAGAAGTATTGGAGTTTAAAGTTTGAAGTTAGAGGTTATGAAGTGATGGAGTTATGGAGTGATTAGGTTATGGAGTTATGTGGTGATGGGGTTATGGAGTTAGGAGTTAGGAGTTAGGAGTTAGAAGTATTGGAGTTTAAAGTTTAAAGTTTGAAGTTAGAGGTTATGAAGTGATGGAGTTATGGAGTTATGTGGTGATGGGGTTGTGACGTTTGAAGTTTGGATGGTTAAAAGAAACGGGGATTGGTTGACTGTTGTGGTTTGTGATAATTGTAAATATTCCTAGAGGATTCTGATTAAACGAATAAAATATTTTTGTGAATTTTGAAACCATAAGTATTGACTATTCTTACAAAAAGAGTATATTTAAAAGCTAAATAAATAAAACCCATTACCTACATAATGACCTCAAGCTTTTCGTTTTTAAAAGATAGCTATCCGGAGTTGTTTGCAATCAGTGAGTTATCTGAAAAACTACTTGCTATTGACCCTAGCTCTTCTATTAGTAAATCACGTTTGTTTTCGGAAAAACTTAGTGCATTAGTTTGGGAGTTTGAAGGATTAGAGGCGTTTCAAGGCACACAGATAAGTCGCATCAATCAGCTTTTTTATGGTAATTATATTCCTGATGCGGTGAACGATTTGTTGCATGTTATTAGAAAATCCGGTAACAAAGCAAGCCATAATGGGAGTGGGAGCCCTCAGGAAGCTTTATACATATTAAAAAAATGTTTTCAATTGGCCTGGTGGTTTTATGAAACTTATGAAGATGATATTGTAGAAGATAAAAGCTATAAGCTTCCGGAAGAAGCGCAGCAACCGGACATAGCGTCTTTGAACATTGAACTGGAGCGCCTTTCGAAGGAGGTTGTAAGTTATAAAGAAAAAATAGCAGCGCTAAACGCTAACAAGGACGTTATTCGGCAACGTAAGGAACGTTCGTATCAAAGTTCCCGAAACATAGATAAGTCCGAAAAAGAGACCAGAGTTCTTATTGATGAACAGTTGCGACAAGTAGGCTGGGAATGTGACACCGAAACCCTGAATTTTAAAAGCCACAAAACTTTACCGGAAAAAGGACGAACAATTGCCATAGCGGAATGGCCTTGTGATGGTAAATGGGCCGACTATGCGTTGTTTATAGGTACAAAGCTTTATGGTATTGTGGAGGCCAAAAAATATGCTACCGATATTTCAACCGATTTACGTCAGTCTAAAATATATGCCTCAAAACTTAACGGCTCAGCGTCCTGTGAATTGCTGGGTGAATGGCACAGCTATAAAGCGCCTTTTTTGTTTTCAACGAATGGGCGTCCGTATTTAGAGCAATTAAAAACCAAGAGTGGCATTTGGTTTTTAGATGTTAGACACAAAACCAATGCGCCTCAAGCCTTAAGAGGTTGGCACTCGCCAGAAGGCTTAGAAGCACTCTATAAACGCAATATTCAGGAAGCCAATGAACGCCTGTCACAAAGTGATTATGAATACCTGAAAAACAAGAGTGGTCTGGGGTTACGCTACTATCAAATAGATGCTATCAAGGCCATTGAGAATAAAATTAAAACGCAACCAAACGATAAACGCTCGCTTTTGGTGATGGCTACCGGGACGGGGAAAACCAGAACGGTTTTAGGATTAACCTATCGCTTTATTAAGTCCGATCGATTTAAGCGTATTTTATTCCTTACGGATAGACGTTTATTGTCTAAACAAGCCACGGCTAGTTTTAACGATACGCGTATTGAAAACCTACAAACGTTTGCCGGGATTTATAAAATGGAAGATACTACGGTGTCTAATCCCGATAACGAGACCCGCCTGCATTTTGCTACCGTACAAAGTATGGTGAAACGCTTGTTTTATTCTGACGACCCCTTGTCAATCGATACGTATGATTGTATCATTATCGATGAAGCTCATAGAGGCTATAATCTGGATAAGGAAATTGACGAAGACGACTTGCATTTTAAGGATGAAAATGATTATGTGAGTCAGTATAAACGCGTGATTGACTATTTCGATGCGTATATTATTGGTTTAACGGCCACACCAGCCTTACACACTTCCGAAATTTTTGGAAAACCGGTCCATAGCTATTCTTACCGGGAAGCGGTTATTGATGGCTATTTAATAGACCATGAGCCACCTTATCTCATTAAAACCAAACTAAGCGAAGAAGGTATTGTTTGGGAAAAAGGAGAGAAACCAAAAGTGTATGATCCGGAAACAAACACCATAGAAGAATTATCGGAGCTGGAAGATGAATTGCGTATTGAAATCGAGCAATTCAATAAAATGGTGATTACCGAACCTTTTAATAGAGAGGTCATCAAGCAATTGGTAAAGGAAATTGATCCCGAAGAGGATGAAAAGACCTTGGTATTTGCCGTTCGCAATAGTCATGCCGATATGATTGTAAATCTTCTTAGAGAGGAATATGCCAATATTGGTTACGACGTAGCCCAGGGAACGATTGAAAAAATCACAGGGAATGCTTACGATCCTGATGAACTAACCAAACGTTTTAAAAACGAGAAATTCCCGACCATTGCGGTAACGGTCGACTTACTGACTACGGGTATCGATGTGCCTCAAATTACGAATCTGGTGTTTTTGCGTCGCGTGCGTTCACGTATTCTTTTTGAGCAAATGCTGGGGCGTGCTACGCGTTTATGCGATGATATTAATAAAGAATTTTTTAGAATTTACGATGCGGTAAGGGTTTATGAGGCTTTAGAAGATTACACTCAAATGCAGACGGTTTCCAACCCGAGTATCAGTTTTACAAAGTTGATAGAAGAGTTCAATCACATCAATAAACCGGAACGGGAAGTGCGGCAACTTGAGCAGATTATTGCCAAACTACAACGCAAAAAAGGTGCCTTGGAAGAACATAGTCTAGAGGAGTTCAGTTACCACGCTAATGGTAATAGTCCTGAAGCCTTTATAGACATGCTTAAAGACCTTTCTGCCGGAAACATTAGAAATGTGATTACCGATTATAGTAGCTTGTGGCAATTTTTAGATAAGAAAATCTTTAGGCCCAAAGTGCAATTAGTGTCCGAGCATACCGACGCGTATCGCGGTATGGAGCGCGGCTATGGGAAGGCTTCAAAACCTGAGGACTATATTGAGGGCTTTAAAACCTTTATTCGGGACAACCGAAATACCATAGCAGCTATTAACATTCTTTGTACGCGGCCTTCGGAACTGGATCGTGCGTCGTTAAAAGAACTTAAAATGAAACTGGATGCGGAAGGCTACACCAATATTGGCTTAAACACCGCATGGAAGCAAATGAAAAATGAAGATATCGCGGCCGATATTGTGTCTTTCGTACGTACTATGGCTCTTGATGCCCATTTAGAAAATCATGAAGATCGTATTAAAAGAGCGGTAGATAAAATACGCAATATGCAGGACTGGAATAAAATACAATTAAAATGGATTGAGCGTTTTGAACTTCAGTTACTGAAAGAAACCATTTTACAAATTCCGGATCTTGATGAAGCGCCTTTTAACCGCGATGGTGGTTATAACCGCTTAAATAAAATATTTGATAATAAACTGGACGCTATTATTATCTCATTAAATGAAAACTTATATTCGGCTTCTTAGTCCAAGTAGATTCCTCTTTGAAGGGGGCTAGGGGGATGTGATAAAACGTATGCGAAACAAAATAATACCCTATAATCCTAAATTGAAGGCCTATGCCCGGGAGCTGCGTAACAACAGTACGCTGGGAGAGGTGTTACTCTGGCAAAAGATTAAAGGCAGGGCCTTGGGCGTGCAATTTCACAGACAGGTGCCCCTGAATGCATTTATTGTAGATTTTTATTGTCATGAATTGCAATTGGCTATTGAGGTTGATGGACGTAGTCATGATTTTAAATATCGTTATGATGCTAAGCGCCAGGGGATTTTGGAATCTTTAGGTGTTCGGTTTGTGAGATTTCAGGACAGGGAGGTAAAACAAGACATGTTTAGTGTTATTTTAGCGCTCCAGTAAGTGGTTGATGCGATGCGGGAGCAATGATTGGCGTTGGGGTAATATTTGGGGAATGGACACCCCTAAGGCCCCCTCAAGGGGACAATTTTAAGAGTGTATTATAAGAGACAACATATTAGAAATTAGAAAGATGAGTGCAGAAGAAATTGCAAATAAGCTGTGGAATTTATGTAATGTATTAAGAGATGACGGTGTTACGTACCATCAATATTTAAACGAATTAACCTATATCCTGTTTTTGAAACTTTCGGAAGTTAAAGACTTTGAAGCGCATATTCCAGAAGAATACCGTTGGAGAGGTTTTGTAGAAGAGCACGATAACAACGAAGCCTTTGTGCGTTACCGTAAGTTTTTGGCCGAAGTCAGTAATGAGACTTCCAGTGAGAGTATTAAGGAAATCTACACGAATGCCTCTACCAGTTTACGCAAGCCTGTAAACTTTAATACGTTGGTACAGGCCATCGATAAGATTGACTGGTACGAGCAGGACGATCGTGATGTGATGGGTGATATTTACGAGAGTCTGTTAGAGAAAAATGCAGGTGAAAAGAAGAGTGGGGCCGGGCAATATTTTACCCCCAGACCGCTGATTAACGTGATGGTCGATTTAGTCGTACCTAAATTAGGGGAACGTTGGAACGATCCTGCCGCGGGGACCTTTGGATTTATGATCTCTGCTGATAAATACTTACGCGATAAAACCGATAACTATTATAAGCTGGATGCCAAACAATTAAAATTCCAGGAGGAAGAGGCTTTTAGTGGGGTGGAATTGGTAAGTGATGCCCATCGATTGGCCTTGATGAATGCCCGACTACACGGGATGGAAAGCACCATCTATTTAGGCGATACCCTTACCGATTTTGGTAAAACGCTTAAAAACTTTGACGGCGTATTGGCTAACCCGCCTTTTGGCACCAAAAAAGGCGGCGAAAAGCCTACCCGTGACGATTTAACATTTTTATCCAGTAACAAGCAGCTTAACTTTTTACAGCATATTTACCGGAGCTTAAAAAAGAATGGTGAAGCTCGTGCGGCGGTAGTATTGCCGGATAACGTCTTGTTTGAAGATGGTGATGGACAGCGCATACGGCAGGATTTAATGAACAAATGTAATCTGCATACTATTTTGCGTTTGCCTACTGGTATTTTTTATGCCGCAGGCGTCAAAACCAATGTGCTGTTCTTTACGCGTGGAAAAACGGAAACCAATAATACCAAAGGGGTTTGGTTTTACGATATGCGTACCAATGTCCCTAACTATGGAAAACGCACCCCGTTTACCGAAGCCGCTTTTACCGATTTTATTAAAGCCTATACAGGAGGTATAACTGCGAAAAATGTAGATCAAGATTACGATGGTGCTATAGATCACGACAAGCGTTTAACGATTAAGGACGAACGTTGGCAATACTTAACTCGTGAAGCCATAGCCAAAAAGAATGATAGTTTGGATTTGGGCTTGATAGCGGATGATAGTATTAGTAATGGGGAGGATTTAGGCGAACCTATAGCTATTGCAAAAGAAGCCATGGAAGAGCTTAAAAGTATAACGGCGCAATTGGAAGCCATGATAAAGGAATTGCAATAGTATGGGGCTGCCAAAAACATGGGTCGAGACTACGTTAGGTGAGATTGCAGAATGGTCTTCAGGAGGAACACCCAAAAAAGGTATTTCCAGTTACTATGGAGGGGATATACCTTGGATTAAAACAGGAGATCTTAATGATGGAATTGTTACTGAGGTATCCGAATATTTAACCCAAGAAGGAATTAATAACTCTAGTGCAAAGATTTTCCCAAAGGATTCAGTGGGAATTGCAATGTATGGAGCTACTATTGGAAAAACGGGAATATTTGGAATTGACGCGGCAACAAATCAAGCTTGTGCTGTGGCTAAACCATACTTGGGAATGAATAGATTCTTACATCTATACCTAAAATCCCAAAAACAAAATTTTATAGACAAAGGTAAGGGCGGAGCTCAACCAAATATATCTCAAACAGTTATAAAAGCTCATAAAATTTCACTCCCACCACTACCAGAACAGGAACGCATTGTAGCCAAGTTAGATGTGTTGTTTGGGCAGCTAGACCAAATGAAACAAAGTCTGGAGCGTATTCCACAGCTCTTAGCTAATTTTAAACAACAAGTGCTTTCCCAAGCGGTAACAGGGAAGTTGACTGAGGCTTGGAGAGAGGGGAAGGAATTGGAAAATTCATTTAAAGAAATCAAAGAGGAATATAATGTAAGAGATTTTAAAGTAAAACTTCCAGAAGAGTGGTGTGTATTATCCTTTCAATCAACATCTTTTATTAAATCTAATTTGGTTTCACCCGATGATTATTGGGATTATCCACTTATTGCACCTGACAACATTAAAGCAATGACAGGTCAACTAATTAATAAACCATTAGTTAATGAAATAAAACCAAAAAGCCCTAAGCATTTGTTTCAATCAGGTGCAATTATATATTCTAAAATACGTCCATATTTATCTAAACTTACAATAGTAGATTTTGAAGGTTTATGTAGCGCTGATATGTACCCAATTGAGACTAATTTAAATATAAAATATCTCTATTACTACATGCTATCCGGATTGTTTTTGTCTTATGCTACAACAGCAGGAGAAAGAAGTGTTCTGCCTAAAATAAATCAAAAGGGATTAAACCAAATTCCAGTACCTGTTCCCTCTTTAGAAGAACAACAAGAAATTGTCAACCGTGTAGAAAGCTTATTTGCTAAAGCAGATGCTGTAGAAGCCCAATACCAAGGCCTTAAAGCCAAAATAGTCAGTTTACCACAAGCCATTTTACATAAAGCGTTTAAGGGGGAGTTAGTGCCTCAATTAGAAAGTGACGGTGATGCCAGAGAGTTGTTAAGTGAGATTGAGAAGTTGAAGGGGGAGGGGAAGCCTAAAAGGAAAGCGAGGACTGAAAAAACGTTATAAAATGAAACCACAAACCATACAAATATTTTTACCAGACGGTTCCCCAACCAGTATTCGTGAAGCCGAGTTAACAAACAGGTTGGTAAAAGCCATTTTATTTCCCAGAAATAAAATACAGGAGGTAGCCAAACGTGAGATGGTCCATTATACGGGTGTATATTTTTTGTTTGGTAATACGGAAGATGGGGCTAAGCCTTTAGTTTATATAGGGGAAGGCGAAGATTGTTTTAAACGCATTCAATCCCACAACCGCAATAAGGATTTCTGGACCCATTGTGTTATTGTTTCCACCAAAACAGATGAATATACCAAAACAGACGGTAAATACCTTGAATACCATAGTTTGGTTAAGGCTAAAGAAATAGGTAGATATGTTATTGAAAACGATGGCGGCTCCAATAAACCTTCGATTTCAGAAAGTAGAGAATATGATTTGTTAGACAATTTTGAAACGGCTAAAATGCTTTTAGCGACTTTAGGGTACCCCATTTTTGAAGACAAACGAAAAGCTAAAAGTGCCAAAGAACTATTTTATTGTCAGGGTAAAGATGCTAAAGCCACCGGGGAACTTACCGATGATGGTTTTTTAGTTTACAAGGATGGTATTTGCAATTTGGAGCCTACAAAAGGCATGAATAAATGGATTGGTATTTTAAGAAACAGACTTGTAGAAGAAGATATTCTTAAACAAGAAAATGATGTCTTGGTTTTGCAACAAGATTATATTTTTAATTCTCCTAGTGCAGCCGCAGCGACCATTTTAGCTCGATCTGCCAATGGGTGGAAAGAATGGAAAAATAAGCAGGGGGTAACCCTGGATGCGTTAAAGCGAAACTAATTCAGTATGCTGGCAAGTAGTTAGTTTTGTCTACTAGGGTGAAATTTAAACAATCTCTTCATTTTTTCTTTAATGGTATTTTGTTTCGAGCTTTTTAACCATGGCATATGCGTTATCCAAAAACACCCCTTCGTCAAAAGAGCTTAAGGCCTTATTGGAACGGCGTATTAAGGAACTGGAAGGGTAATGCTCGGTTATTTTATCTATATCTTACTGTATATCTCCATTTAACTATTCTGAAGCTCGCCTCGAAACCAAAATGTTGTTCATATGAAGGATTCGTTATAATGCACTTTTTTCGTTAATCTGCCTTAATATGTATAATTTATTGTGTAAAAACTGGTAGCCCCTATTTAAAATGATAGTTTTGCAGGTATAATAAAAACTAGAAAATACAATTAGTTATGAGTCAAGTAAAAGCGAATGATACTGTACGGGTGCATTACACGGGAAAATTAACCAACGGCCAGATTTTTGACAGTTCTGAGGGTAGAGATCCTTTAGAATTTACCTTAGGTCAAGGGATGCTTATTCCTGGGTTTGAAAAAGGCGTATTGGACATGGAGGTTAATGAGAAGAAAACGGTTAACATTCCTGTAGGAGAAGCTTATGGTGAGGTGCGTCAGGAATTATTTTATGAAGTGAACAAAGAGCAGCTACCTCCAGAGATGACTCCAGAAGTGGGTATGGGATTAGCTTCTAAAAATCCAGATGGTACAGAAGTCCAGTTTCGTGTTGCAGAGGTTCATGACAACCATATTATAGTGGATGCTAATCATCCGCTAGCAGGACAGGATCTTATCTTTGATCTTGAATTGATTGAAATAAAGTAAGAAGTTGTTTTAGAATAGTAAATAAGAAACCTGAATATATGTTCAGGTTTTTTTTGTGAATGTAATAGTTCCTGATTGGTGTGTGTTGTTTAGAAGGGGGGGCGACTGAAGCACCTGTTGATTTTAAAGAATGAGATTCTCTGTCTGTCGCTAGGTAGGTTTGTTTCGCTAGGAATGATAGAGGAGAGTTGGAAGCTAGAAGTCCGAAGAAGGGGGGGAGGGGTTTCAAGTTAAAAGATTAGGAACGGTGCTTTTCAATTACTATTGTTTGTCATTCCTGTGCAGACAGGAATTCATCTATTATAGTTATCTGTTATTTTGAGGATGAGGGATTCCCTGCCTGTCGCAGTCGGGTTCGCTTCGCTGTGCTCGCTCGGGAAGATTAAGTTATGCTATCCTGAAATTCCCATTAATTCTTCCAATTAACCAAAAAGTCTTTTAAATTTTGAAATTTGTGAAAGTAAAATAAAGACCATAGGATTCCCCACAGCATGATGGCAAAAAGTACGTAAATACCGGTTTCTTGTTTGTAGACAGCTAGGTATGTACTCCAGGTACTTCCAATAATTAGGTAAAAGAATAATGCTCTTTTAACGGAGGTACTTACCATTCCGGATAGAAAGTTCCAGGCTGTTAGTCTATGGGTAAAAACAGGGTTTTTAGGATCGGAAACGTCAATCAATACTTTTTGAGAAAAGTTCAGGTTAACAATAAGGATTTGGTTATGTATTTCATACTTGTAGTCGAACATTTTTAGGAAGGTTTCTGTATTTTTAAGATCCATAGTTGGTTTTGGTTGCACTTAGATTGGTTTTAAAGCTTTAAAAGTATTGGTTTTTAGAGGTATAGCTGTTTTGGGAATGTTAAGGAATTGTAATCTTGTTGTATAGAGGTCTTTGGAAGTCTGTTTTTAGTACCTTTTAAATAGGTTGGTTTTAAGGAGTGACCTTTTAGAAATAATGGGTAGGCTTACGTTTTTAAAGTTTTTGACTTACATTTGTTTGGTCTTTACAAATATAAAGTGGGACTAATCGCTTTGGGGCATTATGGATTTAACGAAAATTAAAAACTACTTATTGTCATTGGAACAGGTTCCATCGTTGTTTTACCTTATTAAGTGGATTTTTATTTGTTTGCTCTTAGGGGCTATCACGGGTAGTGTGTCGGCTTTTTTTCTTTTAAGTTTAGAATGGGCAACTAATTGGCGTGAATCGCATTTATGGATCATCGCTTTGTTGCCAATAGGTGGTTTTATTATCGGTTTGTCGTATTATTTATATGGTAATAGTGTTGTTAAAGGAAACAATTTATTGCTAGAGGAATTTCATTCACCGAAAAAGATTATACCATTTCGAATGGCTCCCTTAGTGCTTTTTGGAACGGTTTTAACACATCTTTTCGGGGGCTCGGCTGGGCGAGAGGGTACTGCTGTTCAAGTTGGTGGTGCTATTGCAGACAGATTTACAAAGCTTTTTAAACTTTCTAAGCGTGACCGAAGGGTTGTGTTAATTGCTGGTATAAGTGCTGGTTTTGCTTCTGTTTTTGGAACACCTTTGGCGGGTGGTATTTTTGCTCTTGAGGTAATGGTGTTGGGACGCATAAGGTTGGAAGCTGTTGTTCCGAGTTTTTTGGCTGCTGTATTTGCTGACTATTTTTGTGATGTTTGGAATGTAGGGCATACGCATTACCATATTGCATCTGTAGCCAATATGACACCAGTAAATCTTTTATGGGCTGTATTGGCAGGAATCATTTTTGGTCTTGTGGCTATGTTGTTTTCTAAGTCAACTCATTTTTGGAGCGACCTGTTTAACTCGAGAATAAAGTACCCGCCACTTCGTCCGGTAATTGGTGGTGTGGTGTTGGCTGTTGTAATCTATCTCATGGGAACCACAAAATATATAGGATTGGGGATTCCGACTATTCTGGATGCTTTTAATGAACAGTTGAATTCTTATGACTTCATTTTAAAGATTTTATTTACCTCGTTTACCTTGGGGGCAGGTTTTAAGGGGGGGGAGGTTACGCCTTTATTTTTTATTGGTGCGACCTTAGGGAATGTGTTAATATGGTTTATTCCTTTGCCTATGGGTTTATTGGCTGGGATGGGGTTTGTTGCTGTTTTTGCGGGGGCAACCAACACACCTATTGCTTGTACTATTATGGGGATTGAACTTTTTGGTATTGAGTCTGGTGTTTTTATGGCTTTGGCTTGTTGTACGGCATATTTGTTTTCTGGCCACTCTGGGGTATACTCTTCACAAATTATAGGAAGCCCTAAGCATAATGTCTATATGCGTGAAAAGGGCTTACCACTTTCTGATGTTAAAAATAAGCGTAATAGCCGAGGGAAGCATTTATAGTTTTAGGTGTTTGTCTTTTTTCGATTATTCCTTTGTATAAAACAAAGGGTGTTGGCTTAACTATTGTTTAGGTTGATTCGTTTTTGTTCGCTATGGCTTTTTAAGGCAGCTTCAATCACTTTTATCACCAGCATGCCTTCTTCGGCGCTTACGGGTAGGGGTTTATTATTTCTTAGAGCTTCATAGATGCCGTTGTAATAATCCATATAGTTGCCTCTGGCGGTTGGAATGTATTCTTTTATAACCCTGCCGTCTTTTTCGGTATGTAAGAGTCCTTTTTCTTCATCGGGAACGATTCCCCATTCGGGTGTTCCGGGCATGTTTCCAGCAATGAGCTCTGCTTCCTGGATATCTGCTTTGGATTTTATAAAGGAACCTTTTTTTCCGTGTAAAATGTTTCCTGGGAGGGGCTCTCTAACATAATAACTTGATTTTAGTATAACTCGATGTGTCGGGTAAAATAGTTTTAAATCGAAATAGTCGTTTACTTTTGAATTAGGCCTGTAAGCATCTAAGTCGGCTTGTACGGCATGGGGTAAACCAAAAAACTGTATGGCTTGATCGATTAAGTGGGATCCCAAATCGTATAAACTCCCCACACCGGGTGTGGGGAGTTCTTTATGGGTTTTATAACTAAGCCCCGGATTGTAACGATCGTAATGGAATTCGGCTTCTACGATGTCGCCTAGGCAGCCGTCATTTAAGATGCTTTGTACGGTCTTGAAATCGCTGTCATAACGCCTGTTATGATATACAGAAATGGTTACGTTTTTGGTTTTAGCCAGTTGTATTAATTCTTTGGCTTCCGAAACCGTGGTTGTAAATGGTTTTTCTACAACCAAGTGTTTGCCCACGCTTATAACCTTTTTGGAAAACTCATAATGTGTAATGTTGGGTGTGTTGACAACAACTAATTCAATGGACTCATCGGCCAGGATATCTTCTAAGGAGCGAAACGTTTTTATGTTAGGATAGTGCTCTTGCGCCAGATTTTTTGTTCGTTCTAAAACACCGTATAAATTAAAATTGGGGTTTACTGAAATGAATGGTGCATGAAACACCTTTCCGCTCATTCCGTAAGAGCATAAGGCTGTATTGATTGGTTGCATATGGTTCACTCTTTTTAATATGTATAATTCGAACTGACATTTTGAAACTGGTTTAGTCCAAAATGCTAGATGGGTAAATATAATATAATTCGTCGACTACGACTAGGTGTTTTTAATAGGTACTATTTTATTAAATTAATAATATTTGGACTTATTTTGGGTGTTTTATGAGATAATAAATGAAGGTTTTTGAAATATATTGAAAACAAACAAACAATAGAGCAATATTTATGTTGCAATGGTTAAATTTGAAACACTAAACGTATAATTTATAGTGCATAGATTGATGAGAAAGCTCAACGAATTTATTTGGGAAACCCACGGTATTCATGCGGGTACGGAACAGGATCATGTAAAACATGGTATTGATAAATTGGAAGATATTATAGATAAGGCCATTGAGGCAAACCACCCTAGCATTACCTTTATAATTCATTCGCCCCGTTTAACGAGTTTTCGCTATGTTGCGGAAAGGGATACGAATGTAAAATTTATTAGAGGTAACAGATCATATTTAAATTACCCTAAACGTATAGCTAACTTACGTGAAAAATATGCAGGTCGCATTAATATTAAGTATGGCGTTGAATTGGAATGGATGGGGCCTGATTTGGGATTGCAGTGGAGTCGATCGAAAATATTTCAGGCAGAAGAGGCCGATTATGTAATTGGTTCGGTTCATTTTGCTCCAGAAGGCTTACCTTATGATGGAACAAAAGAGGAAGCCCTTGAGTTGTTGAAGTTAAGGGGGAGTTTGGAAGCTTATTGGGATGGCTATTTTAATGAAATGATCCAAATGATTGAGTGTTTTGGTGATATGATCCAAATAATAGGACATATAGATTTGCCTAAGTTAAATGTAGATATGCCTGAAGCTTTGGTGAATTTTGAAACCAGTTCACATCCTTTAGCCAATAAATTCAGAACCTTATTAGAGCTTATAGCAGACCGTAATCTTTCGTTAGATGTTAACATGGCGGGTAAGTTTAAGGGTGTTGGTGTTTATCCTACACAAAATATTTTAAGAAGAGCTAATGCGCTTCAAATTCCTGTATGTGTGGGAACTGATACGCACCATGTAAGGTATTATGGACTCAATTTTAAAGAAAGCTTAGAATATATCCAAGAGGCTGGTTATGAGAGTTATGTGAGTTATTCAAAATTAATTCCTGAAAACCGTACTATTTTTGACGATCACGATCTAAAAGTTAAATACACTGTTTTAAATAAGGGAATTGAATTGTTGAATCAACGGTTTGAAAACGACCAAAGGCGAATTATTCCTGATTTTTCTTTTGGAGGTTCCTTTTCTGAGTTTGTAGACATCTATAGGAACGCTACTGGTATGGGGGAATATAATGCCATCCGAATCAGGAAATGGGGCAAATCAATTACGGTTACTAATGAGATACCAGAAAATGCGTGTGATAAAGTAAACGGTTTATTTTCAGAGCATTTGGACAAACCAGGTGTTATATCCTCATTGTTTAACACTTTGGCCTCCGAAGGTATAAATGTTGAAACAGCTCGATTAAAATCAAACAATGATGGTACGGCAGTGGCCTTTATATCCATAGAAGGAGGTGATAAGGAAAAAGTGAAAAGTGCCATAGATTTTGCCAATGGAACGGATGCTGGACTTTTTAGTAAATTAATCTATCAAGAAAACGCTGAGTTGCCCAATTATAATAGGGAAGGGGTGTATTTACTTGAGATGGACGGTGTGGCTCTGAATTTGGTTCTGGGAGAGAAAGTAATCTTAACAAAGCATCATAATGCTCCTGGTGTTTTACTAATATTACTTTCTGCTTTGGCTTCAAAGCACATTAATATTATTGACCTTAGATTGGGACGTCTAAACAATATAGGATATTCTGCTGTAGCTATTGATGGAGATAGTAATGTGATTAAAGATTTATTGTCTAAGTTGGGGGAACAGTATTATGAGGCGAATTTAATTGAGTTTCATAGTATGTAATTATTTTTGCCAACCAATCTGTAAATTCCTTTAAATCAACTGCTTTTTTTGGGATGTTGGTCTAAAGGAATTTTTATGTTTGTTACTTATTTTAAGTGAAAGGGTTAAGCGCCTAATTCTGAAGTAATTTCTTGAACAATAGATACAGCTGTGTCAAGTTCGTCTTTGTTGACAAATATTTCCTGAAATCCCGGTACAATACCACCTCCAAAACCAGCTAGTCTTGCGGATTCTGTTTGATCTTTAACGATGGGGTTAATGTCTATAGCTTCAAGTTCTGTAACGATGCGCTGGACAATTATAAAATCGCCAGTATATATTTTTATATAATTGGAGTCTTTCATCACTTTATGGATTTTGAGTTTCTATTAAATATACAATTTTTTAAACAAAAAAGTCAGCTTTAAGCTGACTTTTATTACAAAACGATTATATTTTCTGTTTATCTTAATTCGGCTCCCAACTGTTTTTCGAAGTTTGATTGGAGTTTGCTCATAATCTTGTCTATTTGCTTATCTGTAAGCGTTCTGTTGTCATCCTGAAGGGTAAAGCTGATTGCGTAGCTTTTTTTTCCTTTAGGAAGATTTTTGCCTTGATATACGTCAAACAGGTTTACTCTTTTAAGCAGCTGCTTTTCGCTTTGCTTTGCAATTTTATGAATCGATTCAAATGTAACGGATTCATCTAGCAATAAGGCAAAATCGCGACGTACTTCAGGGTATTTGGGTATGTCTTTATAAGTAATTTTATTGCGTTTTACCAAGTCTAATATGTTGTCCCATTTAAAATCTGCAAATAACACTTCTTGGGAGATGTCAAAATTCTTAAGGATACTTTTTTTCAAGATACCGAATTCTACAACATTGGTTTTTCCAAGGCTAAATGAAAGTCCTTCACTAAACATGTCGTCTTGTACTGGTTTTTCATCGTATCTGGTAATTCCCAGGCGTTCCAAAATGGTAGAAATGTTTCCTTTCATAAAAAAGAAATCACTTTTAGAACTCAAACCATGCCAATGTTCTGGGGTGTTGTTTCCTGTAGTGAATATGGTAAGGTGTTTGTATTCTTCTCTTTGCTCATTAAATTGGTGGTAAGTTTTCCCAAATTCAAAAAGCTTAAGGTCTTGTCTTTTTCTGTTAATGTTGTAGGACAATGCTTCTAATCCGGAAAAGAGTAGAGATTGTCTTAAAACGGACAGGTCGTTGCTTAGTGGGTTGAGCATGGTTATGTTATGCTCTTCCTTTAGTTGTTCACTTAATGCAATATAGTTAGGTGTTGTTAGTGAGTTGGCCATGATCTCAAAGTAACCCTGAGCAGCCAACTGGTTGCCAACTATATTTTGGATTTTATGATCGTCAAAGCGAGAACTACTGGAAATTGAGGCGTTTAGTTTGTCGGTTGTTTTAATATTATTATAGCCATAAACACGCAAAATTTCTTCAATAATATCGGCTTCTCTTTGAACGTCATTCCTATAGGCTGGAACGGTTAGGCCCAAACCGGTTTCGGTAACATTATTAACTTTTATGTCCAAAGAAGTGAGAATGCGCTTAATGGTTTCTTTTGGGATTTCTTCGCCAATTAATTTTTTGGCATTGTCAAAACTTAATCGCACCTGGAAATCTTCTATTTTCTTGAGGTAAATATCAATGATGTCGCTTGTAATTTCTCCTCCGGCTATTTCTTGAATTAGCAGGGCAGCACGCTTTAAGGCGTACTCGGTGATATTGGGATCGATACCGCGTTCAAATCTAAAAGAAGCATCTGTGTTTAAGCCGTGACGTTTAGCCGATTTTCGAATGCTTACAGGGTTAAAGTAAGCACTTTCCAGGAAAATGCTCGTGGTTGCTTCTGTAACACCAGAGTGCGAACCTCCAAAAACACCGGCAATACACATAGGTTTTTCGGCGTCGCAAATCATAAGGTCGTCTTCATGAAGTTCTCGTACAATACCGTCTAAGGTTTCAAATTTTGTTCCTGCGTCGAGCTTTTTTACTTCAATTTTGTTTCCTGCAATTTTAGTAGCATCAAATGCGTGTAGTGGTTGTCCTAACTCATGGAGTACGTAATTGGTAACATCGACAATATTATTGATAGGGCTTAAACCAATTGCTTTTAATCGGTGTTGTAACCAATCGGGGGAGGTTTTCACTTTTATTCCCGAAATGGTAAGCCCGCAATAACGTGGCGCCAAGTCCTTGTTTTTTACTTCAACATCAATTTTTAGAGTGCGATTATCAACGTGAAAGGCACTTACTGATGGTGTTATGAGTTCTAAATTTATTTCTTTTTGGGCGAAGCCTGCTTTTAGGTCACGAGCTGTTCCGTAATGGCTCATGGCATCAGCTCTGTTTGGCGTAAGTCCAATTTCAAAAACGTGGTCGTTTTCTATATCAAAAATATCGGCAGCAGGGGTTCCAACTTCAATAGCGTCTTCTAGAACCATTATACCGTCATGGGATTTACCTAAGCCTAGTTCGTCCTCGGCACAAATCATACCATGACTTTCTTCGCCTCTAATTTTTCCTTTTTTTATAACCCAAGCTTCACCCGTTTCACTGTACAGTGTTGTTCCAATGGTGGCAACTGGCACTTTTTGTCCTGCTGCAACGTTGGGAGCTCCGCAAACTATTTGAAGTGGGGATTCGCCGCCAATATTAACTGTTGTTACTTTTAGTTTATCGGCGTTAGGGTGTTTGCTACAGCTTATTACTTCTCCAACAACAACGCCTTCAAGTCCGCCTTTTACAGATTGGTAGGATTCAATACCTTCTACTTCAAGGCCTAAATCTGTAAGTAGTTCGCTGGTTTCTTCAGGTTTCCAATCTGTTTTAATAAATTGTTTTAACCAATTGTATGAAATCTTCATAAATGATCTGCTGTTTAAGTGTGCAAAGATAAAATATTGGAGCAAGCATTCAAACAATGCAATATAATTTGTAAATTAATCTCTTTATTAACTTAAATCTAATGTTCTATGAATTTATTAACTAGAGTATTACTAGTGTTTTTGGTGCTTGCAATAGTTGCTTGTAGGGACACTAAAAAGGAGGAAGAAGAGACTAAGGCAGCCTTGAGTAAAATTGAAAATATTGAGTCTCAGGTGGAGGGTATTTCGGAAGAAGTAGACACACAAGCCAATGAAATGGAAAGCGCTTTAAAAGAATTAGATAGTATTTAAAAATAATATGATATGAAAGTATTTAGGCATATAGTGATAATGGTTTTTGTAATGGTCTTGTCGAGTGGGACAACGCTTATTGCACAAGGGAAGAGCAAGGAAACTAAGGGTAAGGAGAAAAAGGAACATAAGGAAAAGAAAGTAAAAAAGGAGGGTGAAGTAGATGGTGATTATAAGATAGGTGATCGTTCTAAATTGGAAAAAGAAGATAAGGCTTCTAAAGATAATAAGGGGCAAGGTAATGCGTATGGGAAGCATAAAGGGGAACTAAAAGGCAGAGCCTTTGGTCAAGCAAGAGCAGCAGAGGCAAGGAAGAAGTTGGACGATGAGTTTGCGGTTTTGGAGGAAAGGGAAAGAGATGTTAGAAAAGGAAAAGAACGTATAGAAGAAGCTAGAAAGCGTGTTGATAAGGAAAAGGAGTCTGGGGTTCTAACGGAGGATAAGGAAAAGGAAAAGCGGGGTGTTATTGAAAAGGCAGAAAAAGAATTGAATGATTTAGATGAGGCTATTAAAAGGGGGAAAGAGCGTATTGAGCAAGAGAAGGAAAAGCTTCTGAAGATATACAAGGAATCATAAACTTTTAACGGATTCTTTGTGATGGGGTGTTAAAAAAAAGAGAATTTGTTTAAGGTATGTTAATTAACAGTTTACTTGTGTTATTTAACAAAACCATAACATGGGTAAGGGGCATAAGTATCTATCTTAGATTTAATTAAGTGTAACAAACAAACCATCAATCAAATTACAATCAGTTCTTATAAGCTCGTCCAGTTTGGTCGGGCTTTTAGATTGATCGCGCGACAAAAAATATTGTTGTGATAAGTTAGCTAATGTAATTCCATATGTTTTTATACTTTCCTAAAGCTTTGTAAGTATTAAGGATAGATTGGTTTTCTTCAAGCGATAGTTTAGGGTCGTTTTGAAGCAACTTTTTTGCGTAAAATCGAGCACTATGCAATATATCATTGTCTTTAATGATGTCTGCTATTTTTAGGTTTAAAACACCGCTTTGTTGTGTGCCCATAAGGTCTCCGGGGCCGCGTAGGCGCAAGTCTACTTCTGCAATTTCAAAACCATCATTACTTTTAACCATTGTTTCTAAGCGTATTTTACTGTCGTTACTAAGCTTATGGCTGGTCATTAGGATGCAGTAGCTTTGTTCTGCACCTCGCCCTACGCGCCCTCTTAATTGATGTAATTGGGAGAGTCCGAAGCGCTCGGCGCTTTCAATAATCATTACGGATGCGTTGGGTACGTTAACACCTACTTCAATAACTGTGGTTGCTACCATAATCTGGGTTTCTCCTTTCATAAAGCGTTGCATTTCGTATTCTTTATCGGCTGGCTTCATTTTGCCATGGACTATGGATATTTGATAATTTGGAGGAGGGAAATCTCTAACGATGCTTTCGTAACCGTCCATTAAATCTTTGTAGTCCATGCTTTCGCTTTCTTGAATTAAAGGGTATACAATATAGACTTGCCTTCCTTTCGCAATTTCGTCCCGAATGAACTTAAAAACATTTAAACGGTTTTTGTCGTAGCGGTGTACTGTTTTGACGACTTTTCTGCCGGGGGGTAACTCGTCGATGACAGATACGTCTAAATCGCCATAAACCGACATGGCCAGGGTTCTTGGAATTGGTGTTGCTGTCATGACCAGAACATGAGGAGGAGAGGTGTTTTTTCTCCATAGTTTGCTTCTCTGCTCAACACCAAAACGATGTTGCTCGTCGATAATGGCAAGTCCTAAATTTTTAAATTTCACCTTGTTTTCAAGTAGGGCGTGTGTGCCAATTAGAATGTGTAATGTGCCGTTTTCTAAAGCTTCATGGATTTCTTTTCTAGTTGAAGTTTTGGTTGATCCTGTGAGTATTTT
This sequence comes from Snuella lapsa, assembly GCF_039539345.1. Taxonomy (NCBI): domain Bacteria; kingdom Pseudomonadati; phylum Bacteroidota; class Flavobacteriia; order Flavobacteriales; family Flavobacteriaceae; genus Snuella; species Snuella lapsa. The sequence goes on from NZ_BAABCY010000022.1 coordinate 21,169, forward strand.
TACACTGATATTCAGTTGTTTGCATAGTGGTTTTAATCCGTTGTAGTGCTGGACTGACAAAATTTCAGTCGGAGCCATTAAGCAGGCTTGAAAACCGTTGTCGATTGCGATTAACATTGACATGAAGGCAACTATTGTCTTTCCAGAGCCAACGTCGCCCTGTAGTAAGCGATTCATTTGTGCATTGCTCCCTAAATCGGCACGTATTTCCTTTAGTACTCTCTTTTGTGCATGTGTTAGTTCGAAAGGTAAATGTTCCTTAAAAAAGGTATTGAAGTTGTGGCCAACCTTTTCGAATGGAAATCCTTTGATTTTAGATTTGTGAACTTGGTTTTTTATAATTAGTTGTAGTTGTATATAGAATAACTCTTCAAATTTCAATCTAAATTGTGCACGGGCCAGTAGTGTTTGGTTTTTGGGGAAATGAATATTGAAAAGGGCTTCTTGTTTGCTTATTAAGTTTAGTTCGTTAATTAAATTATTGGATAATGTTTCGGTAAATTTACCATTGGATTCGATAAAAAGTTGTTGTATGATTTTGCTAATTATTCGATTGGAAATGCCTTTGTTGGATAATTTTTCGGTAGATGGGTATATGGGTTGCATGGCCGAACGTAGATTTTTCTCATGTGCTTCTAAAGCTTCTACTTCGGGATGTGGCATGCTAAACTTGCCATTAAACCAATTTACTTTACCAAATATAACATAGGGTCTGTTTAATTTTAGGCTTTCTTTGATCCATTTTTGGCCTCTAAACCATACCAATTCCATAGCTCCGGTTTCGTCCGTAAAATTGGCAACGAGGCGTTTGCCGTGTTTTTGTGAAACTTCTTTAAAACTTGTAAGTTTTCCAATGATCTGGACTTCGGAACTGTTCCGTTGAAGTTGATTGATTTTGTAATACTGCGTGCGGTCTAGGTAACGATTGGGGAATAGGTTGATTAAATCTTGATAGGTATGTATGCCCAACTCCTTGCGTAATAGATCGGCGCGATTGGATCCTACGCCTTTTAAATAATCGATAGGAGTTTGCAGGTTAATACTCATAGAGCGAATTTAAGTGTTTTCATTTAAACGAAAAACAGTAATTGTATACAAATTATATTGGGCTCATTTAAACTTTTTATTTTATTCGTAATAAATTGTAAATTTCATATTTAAAAGCACATATGGACTTACCTAATTTTAAGAAACATTTGATTGAAAAAATGGGGCTAACAACTGAGGCTTTTGTTCAGGTTGAACGGTATGTTAAGGTGAAAAAAGTGGTTAAAGGAGAGTTTTTGTTAAAGCAAGGGAAGGTGTGTAAGCATTCTTTTTTTGTAGAGCAGGGCTTGTTGCGGTTTTATGCCTTAAATGAAGAAGGTAAAGAAAATATTTTGCAGTTTGCTACGGAGCATTGGATTGTAAGCGATCGTGGTAGTGTTTATTTTAAAGAACCTACTACTTACTGTATTGATGCGTTTGAGGATACTGTAGTGGTACTTTTGGATGAAAGTTTTATAGAGCAGGTTTCAAAAATAAGTCCTGATTTCAGGCAGCGCAACGAGCGATTGCTCCAAAACCATATTCGCCATTTATACAAGCGTATAAGTTTATTATTAGGTGCATCGGCAAAGAGTCGCTATTTGGATTTTATAAAGATGTATCCTGATGTTATGTTGCGTGTACCGCAGTGGATGATAGCTTCGTACCTTGGGATAACTCCAGAAAGCTTAAGCCGCGTTCGAAAAACCCTGGCGGAAGAAAATTTTAAGATTCATTAGTGATTTAGGTACTTCTTAACATACATCAATGTACAGGTTAATTGGCCTAGTTAACTTTGTGTTGTAATTTTAGAAGGAAAGGATTAAAAAATGAAAACAATTGTTCATAAAGCAAATACGCGAGGATATGCTAATCATGGTTGGTTACAGTCTTATCATAGTTTTAGTTTTGCTAATTACTACAACCCTGATCGTGTTCATTTTGGGGCTTTGCGTGTTTTAAATGATGATACCGTAAGTGCAGGAATGGGGTTTGGTACGCATCCGCACAGTAATATGGAAATCGTTTCTATTCCCTTGGAGGGCGATTTGGAACACAAGGATAGTATGGGAAATACCTCGATTATTAGAGAGGGAGAAATACAGGTTATGAGTGCTGGGACGGGCATCTATCATAGTGAGTATAATAAAAACAAAGATGTTCCTGTAAAGTTTTTACAGATTTGGGTAGTGCCAAATGAACAAGATGTAGCACCACGTTATGATCAGATTACTATAGAGGCTTTAAAAAAGGATAATTTATTTTATGGGATATTGTCTCCTGAAAATGAGTATGCAGGGGTTTGGATACATCAAGACGCCTGGTTTTTTATGGGAGAATTTAATGAAGAAACTGAAATTGATTATGTTCTAAAGAGGGAAGGTAATGGAGTTTATTTTTTTGTTTTGGATGGTGAAGCGGAAATTGCAGGAAATAAACTTGAAGAACGTGACGGGTTGGGTGTTTGGGAAACGCCATCTGTAGCTGTAAAGGCTAAAAAGGGAGCCAGAGTATTGGCCATAGAGGTGCCAATGTTAAGGTAAAACAGCTAAGTTTAATCGAAGAGAATTCCTCGAGGCTAAGCCTCGGCAGTTCGTTTCAAGAAATTCTTTTATTACTTTAAGCAAAGTGCTTAGCGTTAAATTTAGATGTAATGGTACTTATCATACATCAATGCACATCTTTTTTATAAGCGATAATTTTATACAAAATAAGAAAGGGAAAAATCATGAAACAGTTAGAGGTTCTGGTCATAACTAAGAATAAAGAAGTTCCAAGAATTATGAATTGGAAGGTGTCTGCTGCAGACACCGTTGAAAAGGCCATAGAGCGATTGCAGTTGCAACCGTTCAAGGTAGTAGCAATTTTAAGTTCTGCGGATGAGATCGATAAAAAGAAACTAAAACAAATAGCATCGGTGTTATACGATACAATGATGGTATCGGAGTATGATGATGACACAAATTTGTCTGAAAGGGTAAAGGCAGCATATTGGTCAAAAAAATGGCCTATCAGGCAAAATAGCTATTTAGATAATGCGTTCGACTTGGAATTGGCTTATCGGTTAAATTAAAAATGCCGTATCCATCATTTATCGAGGTTGACAAAGAATGAAATATGGATACTACCCATAATTATTAAAAACAATAAATATTAAAGACATGAAAATTAGAAGTATAGAACAGGTAACAAAACCAGGTACTCCTCACTTTGTGGGCGATGGGTTTAGGGTGCATAACTTTATTCCGGGTACGTCGACTATGGAACGTATGGATCCCTTTATCATGTTGGATTATAATTCTAAATACAATTTTCCGCCAACGGATAAGCCTAAAGGTGTAGGGGTGCACCCTCACAGGGGGTTCGAAACAGTTACTATCGCGTATAAAGGTCGTGTAGAGCACATGGATAGTGCAGGTGGTGGGGGCGTTATAGGTGAAGGCGACGTGCAGTGGATGACTGCTGCTTCGGGGGTATTGCATAAAGAGTTTCATGAAACTGAATGGAGTAAAACCGGTGGCGAATTTCAAATGGTACAGTTGTGGGTTAATCTGCCTGCTAAGGATAAAATGAGTCCTCCTAAATATCAAGCTATCTCTAATGCTGAAATGCCTAAGGTTAGGTTGCAGAACGAAGCTGGTGAAATTGAGATTATTGCGGGGCAATATAATGGAAATGAAGGGCCTGCTTCTACATTTTCTCCTATAAACATGTATAATGTAAAGTTAAAAAAAGGGGCAAAAACAGAACTGGTCTTTCCTCAAAATTACACAACAGCTATGTTGATGGTAGAGGGTAATGCTAAGGTAAATGATGTAATAGAGGTGCTCGAAGATCATTTTGCGCTTTTTGGTTTAGATGGAGAGTCTATTGTAATCGAAGCTCTTAGTGACGCGGTAATCTTGGTGTTAAGCGGTGAACCGCTGAATGAACCAATTGCTGCCCACGGTCCTTTTGTGATGAATAGTAGGGAAGAATTGATGGAGGCATTTAATGACTTTAATACCGGAAAGTTTGGGTATTTGGAAGATTAGCTCATAAGGCTAAGGAGGTAAAGTTATATTGATTCAAAATTAGTTGTAAACTTTTGTGTACCTTAGTATAACTTTTGCTTTTATCTATTCATGAGATACCTGGTTTGTGTTCTATATATTACTTTTTGCAAATTGTCTGTTGCCCAGCAGATTGGTACGGTGGACTTTAAGACAGGCACCGTAAAGGTTAATGTTATGCCAGAAACCAAAACTGTAAGTGGTTTTGTGACGTATGATTTTGTAATGCTTAAGGATACAGACTCTATTTTTATTGATGCTGTAGATATGCGATTCGAACAGGTTTTACTTGGGGAATCTAAGCTAGAGTCTTATAATGATGGCAAAAAGTTGTGGTTAAAGCATGCGTTTAAGAAAGATTCTACCTATCGTGTGTCATTTAATTATTGGGTTGTTCCCAAAAAGGCCATGTATTTTATTGGATGGGATTTGGAAAGGGATGGTGTTTCCAATGTGATAAAGAAACAAGTGTGGACCCAGGGTCAGGGTAAGTACACGAGTCATTGGTTGCCTAGTTTTGACGATATGAACGAAAAGGTTGTATTTGACTTATCGATTACTTTCAATAAAGATTTTGAAGTTGTTGCTAATGGCCGTTTAATCAATAAGCAATTTAACGATACAACAATAACCTGGCATTATGATATGCAAGAACCCATGTCCAGTTACCTTCTGGCATTGGCAATTGGCAGGTACGATAAATACTCTGAAGTTTCTAAGAGTGGTATTCCGTTAACGATGTATTATTATCCAGAAGATTCTTTAAATGCGAAACCTACTTATCGCTATACGAAGGATATGTTTGATTTTTTGGAAGCGGAGATAGGGATGCCGTATGCCTGGCAAAATTATAAGCAAGTTCCGGTAAAAGATTTTTTGTATGCTGGTATGGAAAATACGAGCCTTACCATTTTTTCTGATGCTTTTATGGTGGATTCCATTGGTTTTGTGGATAAGAACTATGTTAATGTCAATGCTCACGAATTAGCCCATCAGTGGTTTGGAAATTTGGTAACTGAAGTTTCGGGAACTCACCATTGGCTGCAGGAAGGTTTTGCAACTTATTATGCTTTATTGGCGGAGCGCAGTGTTTTTGGTGATAACTATTATTATTGGCGTTTATACGAGTATGCACAAGAATTGTTGCAACAGGATAGGAGCGAACAGGGAACTTCGTTATTGGATCCTAAATCAAGTAGTACTACGTTTTATAAAAGAGGTGCTTGGGTGCTGCATGTATTGCGTGAACTGGTAGGTGCCGAGGCATTTAAATTGGCGGTGACCAATTATTTAAAGGTTTATAAGTTTAAAAATGTAAAAACCAGTGATTTTATAGAAGAGGTGGAAAAGGTTAGCGGAAAGAATTTAGAGGAATTTGTAGGTATGTGGCTTGAGTCTTTAACTTTTCCTTATAATGATGCTATGGAAAGCCTTAAAAAATCATACTTTATTCAGGAGTACTTAATGGTTGATTGTGAGGTGTTGACTTCAAAATGCAACGATTATTTGTCTTCTGGTATTTCTGATGAGGCTAAATCTAAAATTATATTACAAAACCCTGCTGTAATTAAAAAAGAGGATTTTAATAACGGGGTAAAAGTGCGTCAAGCCATTGCGCAGGCACTAAGTAAAATACCTGTTGGATTTAAGGCGAGTTATGAGTCTTTTTTGGAAGATAATTCGTATATTACTATAGAGGTAGCCTTAATTAATTTGTGGACTAATTTTCCAAAGGAAAGGCATCGTTATTTAGATGTAACTAAGGGTATTATAGGGTTTAAGGATTGTAATGTTAGGGTATTGTGGTTAACGCTGGCCTTGCTTACGGAGGGGTACAAAATGGAGAGGAAACAGGAATATTATAATGCCTTAATAGATTATACTGGGCCAGAGTATGGTTTTGAAATACGAAAGCATGCATTCCAGTATTTAAAATGGATTAATGCTTGTGATGGTAACTGTCATGAAAACTTAAAACAGGCAACGACGCATCATGTATGGCATTTTTCAAAGTTTGCAAAGCGCTTGTTAGAGAAAGAGCATTAAATGTTTGTATATAATATAAGTTAAGTATGAAAGCATTGGTGATTTCTGGAGGAGGTAGTAAAGGCGCATTTGCAGGTGGTGTTGCGCAATACTTAATTGAGAATGAAAAGCATGATTACGATATTTTTATTGGGACTTCAACGGGTAGTTTATTGGTTTCTCATTTGGCCTTAAAAAAGGTAAACAAAATAAAGACGGTATATACCAGCGTAACCCAAGATTCTATTTTTAGTAGTTGCCCGTTTTTAATAAAAAAGAAAAAAGGCATTGAGACTATAAGAATAAATCATTTTAATGTACTAAGGAATATTTTAAGTGGTAGTAAAACCTTTGGTGAAAGTTATCATTTAAAAGAACTTATAAAGCAAACACTAACAGAAAAGGAGTTTGATGTTTTAAAAGCAACAGGGAAGGATGTTGTTGTTACTGTTGCCAATTTGTCGCTAAACCATGTTGAGTACAAGTCAATTAAGGATTTTAGTTATGAGGCATTTTGTGAATGGATTTGGATTTCATGTAACTATACGCCTTTTATGACATTGGTTAAAAAAGACGGTTGCGAGTATGCCGATGGCGGACTGGGGTCTATGGTGCCAATTGAGGAAGCTATAAAACGGGGAGCAACAACTATAGATGTTATAATTTTACAAACAGAAGTGTCCCAATTTAACAGGATGCCTTCTCTTAATGCCTTTTCGTTGTTAACTAATATGTTTGCCTTTATGTTGGATAGAATTGAAGGACAAAATATTAGAATTGGAAAGTTTGTTGCATCTAATCAGGATGCTATTATTAATTTTTATTATACACCAACGGTTTTAACAACAAATTCGTTGATCTTTAACAAAGAAAAGATGACCAAGTGGTGGCAAAGTGGGTTTGATTATGCCAAACATAAAAACATTAAAGTAAGTCCTTTAGAAGAAGCACAATGAAAGCACTAGTAATATCAGGAGGTGGTAGTAAGGGGGCGTATGCCGGAGGTGTAGCCCAATATTTAATTCAAGAAGAAGGTAGGCGTTACGATATGTTTTTGGGTACGTCGACCGGAAGTTTGCTGGTACCTCATTTGGCGGTGGGTGATATCGATAAAATTTATAGGGTTTTTACTAATGTAAAGCAAAGCAACATATTTAGTGTTAACCCTTTTGTGCAGAGAAAAAAGGGGAATAGAGAGTTTGTGTCTATTAACTTTATTAATTCCTTGTGGCAGTTTATTAAAATGAAACGCACTTTTGGAGAAAGTAAAGCTTTAAAGCGTTATTTAAAACGTCATTTTACTGAAGATGAGTACAATAAAATTAAGGCTACCAAAGAAGATGTTGTAGTGACGGTTTCGAATTTGTCAAAAAACAGGGTGGAGTATAAGTCTATTAAGGATTGTACGTATGAAGAGTTTTGTAATTGGATCTGGATATCTTGTAATTATATTCCTTTTATGTCGTTGGCTAAGGTTGATGGTTTTGAGTATGCTGATGGTGCGTTTACATGTGTAGTACCCATTCGAGAAGCCATACTTAGGGGAGCTACCGAGATAGATGCCATTATCTTGGAATCGGAGAATATGGAATACAATAAAGTGCTGGGTAAAAACCCATTTTCCCTAATGCTTAATTTATTTGGGCATTTGCTGGATCAAGTAGAACGCAGTGATATTACTATTGGTAAGTTGGCGGCTAAAAATAAAGGTGTAACGCTTAACTTGTATTATACGCCATCAAAACTTACGGAGAACTCTTTGATTTTTAGCAGGAGACTGATGGTGTCCTGGTGGGAGCAAGGCTTTAATTATGCTAAATCTAGATTTTCCAAATTAAAATCGAACGAATTAAAAGTGGGATAATTTATTTTTTACCACAGTTCACTAACCTCTTCTTTAATATAAGATAGTGCAGCATCGCTAGGGGAGCGGCGTTCCATCATTTCGGTTAAAACCACTTCGCGGAGTTTGTTTGCGGTGTCTGTTTTTTCAAGTAAACTTGCTTTTCTAATGAGCTGAATGGTTGCATTTTTTGCTGCATTAATGATACTCCAGCATTTATCGCTTATGTATATCTGCTGTGACAGGTTGTGTTCAAACTCCTGTTCTATGTTCTGTATGAGTAGTGATTCGTAGCTGTCCTTATCGGACGATATTGGAGCTACTCTAGTAAGCAGATGGCTTGGTTTTATGCGTTCTAAAAACAGGGCCATGCGTTCGTAAGCTTGTAATCGGAGTGGAAGGGCGCTAACTTGTAAATCCTTTTTTAAAACAAAACGCCTGCGTCCATCTTCGTTTTTGGTATGTTCTTTAAAGAAATAATAGGCTATAATTCCGGTTATCAATGCAGGAATGGCAAATAAAAAAAGATCAATGACGCGTTCGGGATCCATAAGTTTGATAGGTTTAAGGGTTAGGTTTGTTATAATCTCCTCCCAAATATACGCATTCTTTTAAATCCTTCATGCTTGTAAAAGGTACTGGGGTTTTATTGTACATATAGGTCCGGGCCAATTCTTTGGACAGGTTGTGGTCATCGACATTTATTTCGATATCACGCATTTTAAACTGGCAAGGATGTTCGTAACCTGCAGAGTGGGTGATTTCTGTTAGTTCCTTTCTAAAGGTTTTAAAATATTGCGCCAAGCGTTCAGATTTTAGGGTGGGATCAATGCCATTTTGAAGCCACTTGCTTTGTGTTGCAACGCCACTTGGACAACGGTTGGTATGGCATATTTGTGCTTGTATACAGCCAATACTCATCATGGCTTCCCTGGCGACATTAATACAATCGGCTCCCATAGCGAAAGCCATTGCTGCTTTAGCTGGGAACCCAAGCTTACCGCTACCAATAAATACAATGCGTTCTGTTAAATCTTTGTTTTTAAAGAGTTTGTACAGGTCACTAAAGCCATATACCCAGGGTAGTGAAACATGATCGGCAAAGCTAGGGGGCGCAGCACCAGTACCGCCTTCACCACCATCGACAGTAATAAAGTCGGGGCCCTTATTAGTAGTTTTCATGATGTTTGCAAGTTCTTCCCATTGTTCTAGTTTGCCAATAGCGGCTTTAATACCTACGGGTAGCCCAGTTGCATCGGCTATGGCTTCAATAAAGTCTACCATTTCTGTAACGTTGGAAAAAGCACTGTGGTTGGGAGGTGATAATACATCTTTTCCAACTTTAACACCACGAATATTGGCAATCTCTTTTGTTATTTTCGATCCAGGAAGCACACCACCTTTACCAGGCTTGGCTCCTTGGGATAGTTTAATTTCAACAGCTCGGATAAATGGATTGGCTTGAACGAGTTTTACCAGTTTTTCCATGGAAAAGCTGCCATCATCATTACGTACGCCAAAATATCCAGTACCAAAATGAAAGACTACGTCGCCGCCGTAGCTATGGTACGGAGACAGGCCTCCCTCACCAGTATTATGGTAAGCATTGGCCTTTTTTACGCCTTTGTTAAGCGATTCTATGGCCTTAGCAGATAGGGAACCAAAACTCATGGCAGAGACATTGATGATCGAAGCTGGTCTGTAAGGTCTTTTTCTTTTATTGTAGGCCCCCATAACTTTAGCACAGGGTATAAAGGATTTGTCTAGGGTATTAGGGTGATCTTCTTCAATTTTATAGGGAATCATGGCGTTGTTTATAAAAATGTGCTGATGCGCATAGATATCCCTATCGGTGCCAAAACCTTCATAATTGTTTTCCTTTTTTGCCGAGGCATATATCCACCCTCGTTCTATTCTGTTAAAGGGTAGCTCTTCCCTGTTATTAGCAACGAGGTATTGTCTTAATTCCGGGCCAATTTTTTCCAGCATGTACCGTAAGTGTCCCACAACGGGGAAATTATGACTAATGGTGTGTTGTTTTTGAAGAAATATATCGCGTATAGCGATTATAAATAGAACGATTAATACCCAGCCCCACCAAGGAATACTGGAAAGAATGTTTAAAACGGTATCCATATATGCAAATCGATTTCATCAAAAATAAACATTATATAGTATTTGGTTAATGTCGGCTTGTTTATTTGTTAACAGTGAACTCATCTTAACTTTTTATGTTTCCTAAAAAATGACTCAAATCTGCTCATATTTCGTTACTTTTTTTACTCGTAGCAATGCTATGACTTTCAAAAAGTGCCTCATCTGAACAAATTTGATATCATTTTCGGTTAAAAACAAAAAGTCAAGATGAGTTCAGTGTAAAAAAGATAATGTTGTAAAGATTATGTGAACATACGTATTGGGGTATAACGGATATTCGAAAAAATATATATGGTTAACCAATTTGTAAATAGTATAAAACAAAAAGAAGGCCAACCCCATTTTATCTGGTAGTCGACCTTCAATTCATAATTGATTAATAGCATGATAAAACTAAGCTAAATATTAGGATGCAACTAGTTTAGTAAGGGTAGTTTATAGGTAGTTTAAAAAAAAACGCAAATGAGCAAATGTGCTGTTTTTTAAGGGTTCACATGTTTTTTTATAGGGGTAGTAAGTGTTAAAACTTCCTTTCTACTATTAATTCCCAATTTTTCGTATAGATTTTTAATGTGATACTTAACGGTGTTAATTGAAATGTGTAAAGTTTCAGCAATTTCCTTATTGCTCTTACCTTCGCCTATGAGTTGTAGGATTTCATTTTCGCGAAAGCTCAATAACGGATCTTCAAAAGGTTTTTTATTTTCAGTTTTTTGTTGTTTGAGTTCAAGTGAAAGTAATTCCAATTCTTTAGTATATTCATTTAGGGAATTCCGCATGGTATCATTTTCAAGCTGTAATATTTTCATTCTGTAAATTACGGCATAGGATAGTAACAGCATTTCTATATACCCAGCAATTTTTACATGGGATGCATTTATGTTTATAAAAGAAACAGCATACAATTTTAAAAGATAGAAATCGATCCCCAAAAGTAAAATAAAAACATAGGCTATGACAAAAAGTTTGATAAACATGTTTTGCTTAAATAATAACACGCCCTTTACCCAATAGATAGAGACCAAGGCAAATGCCATAGATTCTAAAATAACAAATAAGTAAAAATTGGAAGAGCCTATGTAAGATAACAATATGGTTATGAGGAGCATGGTGTAGCCAAAAGTAAAGATTGCCAGTTTGGATTTGTAATTTTGAATTTGTAAATAGTTGGTAGCGAAAAGGGCTCCAAAAATAGCAGCTAAAGTGTGGTCTACAGCCAATAAGATATCTGAAATTTCTTTAGACATACCTAGTAGCCTAAACATGCCATCGCTATATATAAACGATATGGTAATGGTTATGACAAAGAGAGCATAGTACAAAAAAGTGGTATCTTTAAAATTGAGAAAATATAATAAGTTTGTAATAGCAACAACCAATGCAAAGCCATAGTAAATACCATTAAAAATGTTGGTTTTTTTTTCTTCGTAATTAAATAGGGTTGTAGGCTTTATATTTAAAGGTATAAAGGCTTCTTTGTCGGTGTCAACTCTAACATAAACAGGTGATGTGTTATATGTTCTAAATGTTACAAATTTTTCATGATCTGAGATCTCCAATAAAGAGGTGCCCTGATAAGCTTTAACTTCGGTAATATGAGCATTTGGAATTTGTACCGTATGGTCGTTTAGGTTGTTAATCTTTAACCAGTACAGTCCATTGTTTAATCCGTTATTTAATGTAGAAGTAAGTGGGGTGAAGTTGGCAGAGGTAATTGTTTTATGTGTATGTGCTTTATTTACATCGTGATGTATAAAAACATTTTGAGAGATTCCGTTCAGAGTGATAAATAAGACACCTAAACAAAGGTACTTGTTAAGTAGTTTTAAAAACATTGTAATTGAGGGATGATTAATAGCTTAGGTATAAATATAATTAAAAAAAGGAAACGGCAAAAGCTTAATAATTGTTTATAATTATTCATAAATCCATTTAGTAAAAAGCTTAACAATGGTTAATTTCACACCGTAAAATAATGTAGTTTGGAAAAATATTTAAGTCAGTTAAACGAAGCACAGTTGGCACCTACTTTGCAAAAAGATGGCCCAATGATAATTATAGCAGGAGCAGGATCGGGTAAAACACGTGTATTAACCTATCGTATTGCTTATTTAATGCATCAAGGAGTCGACCCATTTAATATATTGGCATTGACTTTTACCAACAAAGCAGCCCGTGAAATGAAGGAGCGTATCGCAACTATTGTTGGAAATAGTGAGGCAAAAAACCTATGGATGGGGACTTTTCACTCTGTTTTTGCAAAGATATTGCGTATGGAGGCTGATAAATTAGGTTTTCCGAGCAATTTTACAATATATGACACGCAAGATTCAGGGAGGCTTATAGCTTCTATCATTAAGGAATTGAACTTAGATAAGGATATTTATAAATACAAGCAAGTACAATCCAGAATTTCGTCTTATAAAAATAGTTTGATAACTGTTCATGCTTATTTTAAAAACCCCGAACTTATTGAGGCAGATACCATGGCGAGGCGTCCGCGTATGGGAGATATTTATAAGACTTATGTTGACCGTTGTTTTAAAGCAGGTGCTATGGATTTTGACGATTTGCTATTAAGGACAAATGAATTGCTAACGCGGTTCCCAGAAGTTTTAATGAAGTATCAAAACCGCTTTAAGTATATTTTGGTGGATGAGTACCAAGATACAAACCATTCCCAGTACTTAATAGTAAGAGCCTTATCTGATAAGTTTCAAAATATATGTGTTGTGGGTGACGATGCGCAAAGTATTTATGCGTTTCGTGGTGCTAACATTAATAATATTTTAAATTTCCAAAAGGATTATGACGGGGTTAATGTATACCGCCTTGAACAAAATTATCGTTCAACGAAGAACATAGTCAATGCAGCCAATTCAATAATAGATAAAAACCAAACAAAATTGGATAAGGTTGTTTGGACAGCGAATGATGAAGGTGCCAAGATAATGGTTCATCGTTCCCTAACCGATGCCGATGAGGGACGTTATGTGGCTAGTACTATTTTTGAAACAAAAATGCAAAACCAGTTGCTTAACAGTGATTTTGCTATTTTGTACAGAACTAATGCCCAGTCCAGGGCTATTGAAGACGCCTTACGAAAGCGTGATATACCTTACAGGATTTATGGGGGTTTGTCGTTTTACCAGCGTAAGGAGATAAAAGATGTCCTGTCGTATTTAAGACTTATTATCAATCCTGCCGATGAGGAAGCTTTAAAGCGTGTTATTAATTTTCCGCCCAGAGGTATTGGCCAAACTACTATGGATAGGCTTACCGTAGCAGCTAATAGTTATAAGCGTAGTATTTTTGAAGTTATAAAAAATATCGACAAGGCTAACGTAAAGGTGAATACGGGAACAAAAACAAAATTACAGGATTTTGTGACCATGATTGAAAGCTTTCAAGTTTTAAATCAAACAGCCGACGTTTTTGAATTGGCCGAACATGTTACGAAATCAAGTGGCTTGATTAAGGAGTTCAACAAGGATACTACACCAGAAGGGATTACCCGAATGGAGAATATAGAAGAACTCTTAAATGGTATGAAAGATTTTGTTGAAGGACAAAAAGAGCTAGCTGATTCCACTGGGTCTTTAGCAGAGTTTTTGGAAGATGTAGCTTTGGCTACCGATCTTGATGCTGATAAGGGGGATAACGATCATGTAGCTTTAATGACTATTCACTTAGCGAAAGGTCTGGAGTTTCCTTACGTATATATTGTAGGTTTAGAAGAGGATTTGTTCCCTAGTGCCATGAGCATGAATACACGAAGTGAGTTGGAAGAGGAGCGGCGTTTGTTTTATGTGGCCTTAACTCGTGCCGAAAAGCAAGCATATTTAACTTATGCATTGTCCAGATACCGATGGGGTAAGTTGGTTGATTCTGACCCAAGCCGCTTTATTGAGGAAATAGATGAACAATACCTGGAAATCTTAACACCCAAGGAAGAGCTTAGAAGAAACCCCATGTTGGATGCCGATATTTTTGGGGATGTTCCTCCTACTAAAATTAGATACAAACCTGCAAAGCAGGCTGTACTAAAGAAAGGGTCTGCAAAACAGGAAGCTCCAAAGTTTCAGGTTACAGCACCAAAAAACTTAAAGCCTGTAAAAGCATCTGGCGATAGTTCTGCTAGTTCTTTTGATGGAAATTTGGCAGTCGGTAATAAAGTCAAACACATTCGTTTTGGAACTGGAGAAGTTTTAAAAATAGAGGGTAGTGGAGCTGATGTTAAGGCTGAGATTGATTTTCAGCATGGCGGTGTTAAAAGGCTTTTGTTGCGATTCGCTAAACTGGAGGTGATAGGGTAGGTTTGTTTAAAGTTTAAAGTGAAAAGTTAGAAGATTTTAGCATCTTTTTTCTTGGGTCTTAGGTAGTGGATTGGAGAAGTTGTTTTTGATATGATGGATATTATTAATAATCAATAGACAATAATCAATTGTAAATTAGAAGCTAGGAGTTGGAATATTAATTTGTGTAGGGTGTAACTATTAATTTTATTAAGCAGATAATAAAAAAGGCGATCGGAATATTTTCGATCGCCTTTTTTATGCTTATATGATTTATAGACTATTTCATTTTTATGACTATAAATTCGGTACGTCTGTTTAATTGGTGATTGCTTTCTTCACAGTCCACGCTACCGTCACATCCATTAGTTAATCGACGTTCACCAAATCCTTGGTGTTCTGTGATTCTTGCAGGATCGATGCCTTTAGAAATTAAGTACTCGTAAGTTGAGTTTGCACGATCAATTGATAATTTATCATTGTATGTTAAATCACCTCTCGAATCGGTGTGCGATTCTATTCTAATTACCATACCTGGATATTCATTCAACATTAAGTTAACAATCTTATCAAGTTCCAATGCTGCATCAGGACGGATGTTATGCTTGTCGAAATCAAAGTAAATAGTATTCAATTCAGCTAATATAACAACATCTTGAACAGGGTTTAGTTCTAAGTTTTTAGTAATTGTTGTTACTTTGGTTTCAATATTTTTAGTAGTGAACGATTCAGAGTCGTCTTCATACTTCTTCTGACTGGCTGTAATCTTATAATCTACATCCCTGTCGATATTGATTTCGTAGTAGCCTTCTTCGTCTGTTTCCATGTAAGCTATTTGCTTGTTATTACCATCTAGCAAAGTGATAATAGCATTAGCAATAGGTTTTTTGTTTATAGCATCGGTAACAACACCTTCAACATTTAAAAGTGGTACTCTGTTGTAGGCATATATATCGTCATCTCCCATACCGCCACTACGATTAGAAGCAATATATCCAGTAAGCCCATCTTCTCCCATAAAGAAAGAGAAATCGTCTTTGCTGGAGTTTACAGGAACCCCTAAATTAATTACATCAATAATCTTGTTGTCCTTATCGGCAACAGTTGCAAAAATATCCAACATACCAAGTCCTACGTGACCATCGGATGAGAAGAACAAGGTGCCTTCATTGTTTATAAATGGCATCCCTTCAGAGCCAGATGTGTTTATTACGTCTCCCAAATTCTCAGGGTTTCCTAGGCTACCATCTTCATTGATGTCTACTACATAAATATCGGAACCTCCAAAACCACCAGGTCTGTCTGAAGCAAAATAAAGTTTTTTACCATCGCTACTTAATGCAGGGTGCTGCGTTGTGTATTCTGAATTGTTGATGGATAAATCTTCAACATCTGTCCAAACACTATCTTTTAAAGTAGCTCGGTAGATCTTAATGTTGTTGATGCCCTTTTTATCTTTTTCCTGAATGTTTTTAAAGAAATCGTTTCTTGTAAAGTACATGGTTGTGCCATCTTTGGTAATGGCAACAGGGCCGTCGTGATAAATAGAATTTACATCACCTTTTAATTTGGCTTTATGGTCTACGGGTTCTTTACTGCCTTTTTCGGTTACGTACACATCCAAAAATGGTTGCTCGTTCCATCCATAAAGACGTTTTACGGAAACGCCCTCATCGCGTGTGGAAGCAAAATAGACTTTGCCATCGTGTTCGTAAGCTCCAAAATCACTTAGCTTAGAGTTAAAGTTGACTTTAGATAAGAAATATTGTTGTTTGGCATTAAAGATACTCGTGATAAAGTTACCATCCTTTCCAAAATTTTTGGTAGAGGTAACACCACCGGAATCCTTATAACGACGCATCCATTCTCTGGAGCCTTTATAATCTTCTATACCTCTTAAGGCTTGAGCATAGTTGTAATAGTACTCAATAGGTACATTGTCTTGTTTTACCGCTTTTTTATAATATTTAGCAGCGTTTTTTACGTCTCTTAATAAAGCATAACAATCGGCTAGGCGTCTTACAGCATAATCTTCATTATACTTATTCTCAATAAGCTCTTTATATACCTCGGCAGCTTTTACAAAAGAAAACTTGTTGAATAAGGTATCTGCTTTTTTCTGTTTTCCGTATTGCGCAGAGGCAGTAAAACTCACCATCAATACGATACAAACTAATATGTAATTTTTTATTTTCATGGGTGACTTTTTTTATTAGAAATATCTAGGTGATTTTAATTTATTGCTTATAAACTTAAACTCGTACATCAATAAAACTTCATGAGTTCCATTAGTGTAATTGTTTATGTCAGATAGTGGCTTTTCGTATGCATAACCAACACGTAACTGTCTTGATACTTGAAAATCTACGATACCTCCAAAAGCTCCAGTAGATTCGTTTATCCTGTAGGAACCTCCCAGCCAAATCTTTTCATTAAATAAGAAGTTGGCAGTAATATCGTAAGATAGGGGGGCACCATTGGTTGCTTTAATCAGGTAAGCTGGTTTGAATTTAACTGTTTTACTTAGATTAAATACATAACCACCAGTAAAGTAATAGCTTAAACGTTCTAAAGCTTCGAACCCTTCATCTCTGTTTCTGTCTGTATTTAGGACTCTAGGAGCAGATAAGCCAAGATACCATTTATCGGTGTGCCAAAACATACCCAAACCTATATTAGGACTCCAGCGATCTTCAATACCACGAATTGTTGGGTCAAAACTTTGTGATAATTGAAAATCGGGATCTAAACTGTATTGTGTAAAACCAGCTTTTAAACCAAATGCTAATTTTCCAGTAGTCCCAGTTGGGATGGAATATGAAAAATCACCATATAGATAGGAGAAGTTTTCAGGGCCCAAATCGTCCTGGATAAAGGATAAACCTAAACCAATACGGTCATTTCTAAGCGGCGTGTGAATGGACAATGTTTGTGTTATTGGGCCACCATCGAAGCCAACCCATTGGCTTCGGTGCAATCCAACAATACTTAAAGCTTCACGACTTCCTGCATAGGCAGGGTTCACAGAAATGGTATTGTACATGTACTGCGTAAACTGCGGTAGCTGTTGTGCAACGCCCACTGTACAACTAAACAACGCAATTGCGATGATATAATGTTTTATAAGTTTCATAGGTTAAAGTTTTTATTTGGTTCCTAAGTAAACTGGTCCGGTGAATGGAGGTAATCCAGGGCTACCATTTCCAGTGCTGTTTTTTAATGTTACGATGTAATAATATGTTCCGTTTGGTACTGTACTTGCGTTACCAATGGATGATTTGTGAGCTTGACCTTCCCATTTTTCGGGGTTATGGTCTCCTGTTGCGTTCAATCCAAGCGGGTAATCATCAGACTCGTAAATTAATGCACCCCAACGGTTGAATATCTTAACACCAATTTTAAATCCACATTGCTCCTCAATACCAGAGATATCGAAGGATTGGTTCCAGCTATCACCGTTAGGTGTTACTGCTTTGGAGATAACAACATCACCAGAGGTACATGGATAGATAATACAATCATCATTAATGTTAATAGTTACTTCAGTTGTTTCTAAACAACCCGTTTCACTTGTATAAGTGTAACTGAATACATAGTCTCCATATTGATCTTCCAAATTACTTGGATCAAAATTACTACCATCTAAATTTGGTGTGGTAACTCCGGAAACAAATGTCCAATTAGCATCTTCATTTGTATTGTCGACATAGTCGTTCAAGTCAATAATACCATCATCGTAACATCTCTCGTCAGAATCTTGGGTTACAAATTCATCAACAGTAACTGTCACTACCTGTTCGAAAACAGCGACATTTTCACATTCATCTTTTACTTCCCATTTTCTAATGATTTCATAATCTTCAGATGTGTTTGTGGTATATGAAGTCGTTTCAGTAAAGTTAACAGTAATATTAGTTGAACAATTATCAATAAAGCTAGGTTCTGGTGCTTCTGGTATATCCGCACAACTTGCAGTTACTTCTGTAGGGAAGTTAGTTGCCAGTTCTGGGGCTTGGTCATCAACAATCGTGATAATTTGTACATGAGTGGTAATATTGTCACAACCATCATTCAAAGACCATGTACGTGTAATGGTACTCTCGTTAGCACATTCACCAGCAGTAACCTCGTCACTATAAGTAGCTTCTAATTGTGAGGAACAATTATCCATTTCATCACTTACGTCACCTGTAAGAACAAGATCCGTGGCATCATCTTCACAGTTGATCGTTACGTCGGCTGGCACCGTAAAGGTAGGAGGCGTAACATCCTGTACTGTGATTATCTGTACGTGCGTCGTGGTATTGTCACAATCGTCAGTTAAAGACCATGTACGTGTAATGGTACTCTCGTTAGCACATTCACCAGCGGTAACCTCGTCACTATAAGTAGCTTCC